>DAIQNU010000004.1:0-28687 GCA_036788235.1 Cyclobacteriaceae bacterium | reverse complement strand
ATAGTTGATTAATTAGAAGTGCATTATCATTATTAAACCAGACATTAAAAAAACATCAACAAATACAAAAATGAAAATCAACATAAATCTATTTCCAAGCCATAAAATCTCATTATTAGGTCTGCTTTTATTATGCTTTGTTATCGTCTCATCCTGCGAACAAGAGGATGATGCAGGCAAGGCACCGCGTCATGTATCCGAAATCAACAACTTCATTTGGGAAAATATGGATATTTATTATTTCTGGAGAGATAAAATGCCCAGAAATATTGATAGATCGAGAGAACTTGATTCGAAAGCTTACTTTAGTAAACTCCTGTACAAAGATGATATTTGGTCGATTATCACCGATGATTACCAAGAACTAAATGATAGACTAAGTGGCATAGAAAAATCTGCGGGTTTCTCTTTTAAACTTTTGCGGGTGACCACTGGTTCGTCAGATATAATTGGCGTAGTAGAATTGGTTTATCCCAATTCGTCTGCTGCCAATACTGGTATAAAGCGGGGTGATATATTCGTGAAAGTTGATGATCAAAATCTCACGATTAATAATTATCAAACACTTCTATTTGGTAGAGATCAGTATAAAATAACACTTGGTGAAGTCATTGATGGCCAAGCTGTTGAAAATGGCACATCCTATAATTTAACCACGCAAACCCTTAATATCAATCCCATTTTTTATGCTGATGTCATTGAAACTCCTCAAGCCAACATAGGATATTTGGTCTACAACCAATTTATTTCAGAATATAATGATCAACTGCGCAATACTTTTGCCGAATTCAAAGCAAATGGTGTAAACGAATTGGTGTTGGATCTTCGATACAATCCGGGAGGTGCGGTGTTATCCGCCACATTACTTGCAAGTTTGATCGCTCCAAAAAGTACTATTGCAGGAAATAATATTTTCATGCGCTACATCTGGAATAGTGTAATTGAAGAATATATGCTTGGCAGGCCTGAAGGAGAAGAAAACCTAATCATTCGATTTAAAGACGAAGAAGCTAATTTAAATTTATCGAGAGTACACATACTTACCACCCGAAATACTGCGTCTTCAAGCGAACTTATTATAAATTGCCTTAAACCATATATGGATGTGGTGGTGATTGGCGAAGCTACAAGTGGTAAATATACTGGATCTATTACCTTAAACGATGAAGATGAAAAACACAACTGGGCGATTCAACCCATAGTGCTTAAAAGTGCCAATGTAAATGGCGAAACTGATTATCGTTTTGGTTTAGCTCCCGATGTTTTGGCTTTAGATGACTTATTCTATCCCCTTGGAAGCCTGGATGAAACCTTGCTTGGGTTGGCCTACTTGAATATAACAGGGAGCGAACCGGCACGTTTTGGTAGAGTTGCTGCTTATCATCAAGATCAGATCATCACTTCCGTTCACAACATTCCGTATGCGCAACGCAGTAGTATGGATCTGGATGTAGATATTTTGCCATTGCTTGATGAATAAAAATTCAGTTCATAGGTTTAGATTCTATAAGATTTTTAAATTGGACAATGATTTTGAAACTTATCATCACCAAAGTTCAATAAACCTAAGATGGAACAAATCAAAGAATTTATAGAATCTTTATCATCAGTGCTTCAATATGAGCTTTTTCATATAGGAAAAACAGATTTTACAGTAGGCGGAGTTATTTATCTCTTAGTTTTTCTTTTTCTACTGTTTTATTTATCTGCCAAGCTACAGAAGTTTTTGATCTTCCGGGTATTTAAAAGATACAATGTTGATATAGGTATTAGCCAGTCGATAGGCACCATAATTAGGTATATAATATTAGTTATTGGCTTATCGATCATTTTACAATCTACTGGCCTCGATTTAAGTGCTTTGGGGTTGCTTGCAGGTGCTCTTGGAGTAGGTATAGGTTTTGGTTTACAAAACATAACCAATAATTTCATCAGCGGAATTATCATACTTTTTGAAAGACCCGTGAAAGTCGGCGATCGTGTTGAAGTCGATGATATACTCGGAAACATAATAGCTATTTCGGCCAGATCTACCACCGTAATCACTAATGACAATATTGTGGTCATCGTTCCTAATTCTAACTTTATTAGTTCTACTGTCATAAACTGGAGCCACAATGATCGCAACGTCAGGTTCAACTTTCCGGTTGGAGTGGCATATAAGGAGGATCCGGCAGTCATAAAAAAACTCCTTTTACAAGTTGCCAAAGAAAACAAAGGAGTGCTAAATTCACCTCCTGCTGATGTATTGTTTCAGGAATTTGGCGACAGCAGCCTTGATTTTATACTGAGGGTCTGGACAAGCGAATATAGTGACCGGCCTGCTGTGTTAAAAAGCCAACTATACTATTCGATATTCGAGAAATTCAAAGAACACAATATCGAAATTCCCTTTCCGCAACGTGATTTACATATCAAAAGTGGCTTGCTTCCAGAAAAAAACAACCACAAAGATTAATTGCTATAAACGTAAAAAAAGCGATGGCTTTTCTGCTGCCATCGCCATTGGTTATGGATTATTGCATTGAACGGGGGGAATTGAAAAAGTTACGTATAAAAACAATAAGAACGATTGTTACTTGAAAATACGATAATTGATGCTACTGACCGCTTATGACTTTTGCAATGCTTTTTCAACAACTTGTTTTGCCACCGCCTCTTTATCTGCAAGCTTTGTTTTTCTCACATCCACGTAGATTTGGGCATCATCAAAAAAAACAGTCAGAACCCCACTACCATCATTCCAAAAAGCACCTTTGTTTTTAATAGAAGTGAGATTAGAGCTGGGGATGTTGTAATCTTTGAAAGATTGTAGTGCCTCATTTACTTTGTCTTTGTGTCCAAGCGAAGGAATAACGTACCCGAATTTAATTTGATCCTCAAAGTCATTCCAGCTATAGCTGCAATAATGCCCGGTAGTACCATCGTACCCTGAAACCACCCCTATTTTTTCATCAATATTGACAATGGCTTGCATATCTTGCTCACTAAGGAAAGAACATAACTTGGTTTTGAGTTTTTCATTAAACTCATTTGAATTTGTTAAGGAAGACTGCCCTCCGTTGGCGCTTTTATCTTTAGAACTACAGGCAACAAAAGCACTTGCGATACAGCATATTAAAACCAGAAAGCCAAATTTGCGCATAAATTTTCGGTAGGTATACATCTTTAAATGGTTTAGGATTTGAGATTAATAGCACTACAAACTACAACTTAGGATCATATTTTTGAATAAAATACTCCAGGTATTTCCTTGCAATTTCAAATTTAGGCTCTGGACTATTGATATTGCCCATATAGCGTAAGGTCTCATCCATTGTTTTTTTATAGTCGAGTAAGAAATAAGACATTCCATTTTCTGAGAAAACATAGACCCATCCACGATCTTTGCGATGATAAGCCCTGAGGTCTTTCACGCCTGTAGGAATCTCTTCATAAATAGTATTACCTAAAGTAGCCAAATCACGCCTAATACCATTTTCCTCATGCTGTACAGCTTCAATTATTCCATGTACTTTTAAATTTAGAGTCAATAATATATATTCCTTACGCCCGTCTTTAATGAAATACTTTATGTCACTGCTGTTGCCTATTTCAGACACTTGTATATTATTAGAAAAACCAAAAAGCTGAGCAAACTCAGCAGCCGTTACCCAGTAAGTAGTTTTTAATAATGTCATATCATCCCATCGACTTTCATATTCAAATTCATCCATGGCACGAAGCTCTTCCCAAGTGTAGGTATAACCAGTCTCAGGCCTGACATTTTGAGCCATACTGTAATGCGCAATGCTAGAAAGCAATAAAAACATGGTAAATATTCTCATAGTCTTTTGGTAAAAGAAGGTTTAAAAATCCTGCCTAAATCTAACAATTTATCTAGAAAGTATTACAAATCTGTTGCCTGATAATTTTCCTTTTACTGTCCATATTTTCAAAAAAATTACTCGTTGGAGAATTGATAATGTATCAATATTTCGTCCTTTAAAAATAGTTAAACCGAAAATAATCAATCAGATTCATGAAACCGGAGGGTAAAATTATATCTTCCGGAACCAACAGAATCTATGCGTACAAAGCCATCCAAATTATTAAATCCTTCAACATTTTCTCCATTGACTTGTAGAGAAACCTTGCTATGGCCGAAAACCGGCAATAATACATTTGCTGTTGTATTGGCAGGCAATTCCAGATCCAGGCTGAAATCACGGCCAAATGCATGATTAAACTTTGCATTAATTGCACCTCTTATGGTTGGACTTATTAATTCGGCAGATTTCAATTTTCCGGGTTGAGGTTTGATGAGGATTTTTCGGTATGCAGGTTCAAGCGCTTCAATTCCGAAGATCTTTCTTGTAATGATGTAAGTAGGCGATGCACCCCAGGCATGGTTCCAGGTCATGTTTCGTTTATATTTCAGATCCCAGGCTTCAGAAGTAATCGTTGTACCAAAATGAATCATATTCATCCAGCTTCGATCGCTTTCAGAAGTCAGCAATTCTAATGCATAATCCATGGCACCTAGTTCGTAGAGCGCATCGAATAGGTAAGGCGCTCCAAAAGGACTGCATGCCATACCTTTACTAATGAGAAAATCTCGAATGACCGGATAATTTTCCTTTGGAGCCAAACCAAAAGCAACTGGAAACATATTGGCATGTAACGCACTGTGTTCTACATTTTCGCCATCGACATACAATCCGGTTTTCTTACTGAGTAATTTTTCATTGAATGACTTTTTGACCAATTGCGCTCTATTTTGATAAAAATCAGCATCTTCATGCTTACCGATCAACTTTGCTATTTGCTCCAACAATACCAAATTGCGATAATGAAAGGCATTTACTACCGTATTGATTTCAGAATAAACATACCGATCGGTTTCGCCTTCTAAACTAATGCTTCCAAAACCACTTTGGAGTTTATCTTCATTGGCTGGCGTACCTTTGGGCCAATCAACTATATCACCAAAGATATCGCCATAATAGTGGATGCTAGCCAAGAAAGACTCAGTGACTAATCCACTACGAGTGCTTATCAAACCATCGGCTCGCGCCAGCGCTAGCAGACTTTTCTTCTTTAGTTCTTCGTAGTACTTTTCTAATAAACGCTGATCGCCAGTAGCCATATAATCAGCCCACGCCATCATAACCATATGGAGGTGCCACTCTGTAGGCCAACTTGGATTAAATATTAAAAATTCGGTGGTATAGCGTTGTATGGCAAACTCCCTGTCTACACAATAATGACTTATTTGTTGTACGTAGGCATCCGCTTCATAGGGCATTCGCTCGCGGGTACCATCGATATACAAACCTAAAAATGGCGTAACCTTTAGCGTATGCTTGCTCAATTCCCATATCTGATTGAGATTGTCATTTGATGATGTGAAAAACGAAGCTTCATCATTAAAGCGATAAAGCAGCGCGTGTTGCTTAACTTGCGTCTTTTGCAAATTGCCTTGCCAACCTTCAATTTCGGCATATCTAAATGCAGCTACTTCTGGCATGTGTGCTTCCAATACCTGGCTATTGGGATATTTCGAAAATTGACGTGGTAAGGAAATTGTATAATCGCTTATTCCAGCAGATAATGGCAACAGTACTTGCTTATAGGTTATTGATCCACCTGGGTCGCGATCTACTTCCGGTGTCGATTTACGCTTTTCGCCCAAATGCACCACGAGTGTATCGCCATCTTTGGCATTTTCAAGTCTGATTTTTAAAGTGGCAAAAGCGCCTTTCTCAAATGCAACAAAGAAATTTCCTGCTTGATTTTTTTCTAAACTCAAAGGTGAAAAATCTTGATATCGGATGGCATGTCGGTTTTCAAAAACCAGATTTCCTGAGTTACCAGACCCTTGTTTTACCCATCGACTTTCACCTGGCCATTTCAAATCCTGTGCGTTGAATGTACCTGTATAAAACCGTTGAATCTCACTCCATTGACTTGCCTTGTCTTGTTCATTCCAAGTTCGGACTTTCCAGAAATACATTTGATCAGGCAGCAAATCATTTCCGGCAAAAGCAACACTTATCGATTGATTTGATGGTACTTTATTAGAATCCCATACATCAGCTTGCTTATTTTCAAGGGCAGCTTTGCTATTTGCTACCATGATTTGAAAGGCCGTTTGTTTAGCGCCTGGTAGTGCATCATTTACCACCCAGCTAAAACTCGGCTTTGCATTGGTGATCACAGCCTCTTGAGGCGCTGTAAGAAGATCAACCATCAAATCCGTTGGTTTGTCATCATTTGCAACTTTACAAGAAACTAGCAGTAGACAAAAAAACAACGATAATATGAGATGGCTTTTCATGTGAATGGGATTTATGCATTAAAGTTCACACAAGAAGTCGGAATCGCCAAACTTTTTTCATACCTATGAGTGAGCCTGGTTAATGGTTATTTCATAAATATTATGTGATGTACTGACCAAATATACTAAGGAATACGGCTTTGTTTTTGATGGCTAGAGCGAGTTAGGCCTGAAAAAAAGTTGCTGATTTCATATAAAATCAAGTGGACAAGGTTATTTAACGAAAGAATATCCGAAATCTAAAAAGGGTCGCTGCCCATATCATCTTTGGGTGCTGTTTTACCCGCTTTTTCTTTGAAACCGCCAAAACGATAAATCAGGGACAAGGTGCCAATGCGTGTTTCTGCATCAAAATCACGGCGCTGATACAATATGGCATCGTCTGTTTCTATTTTAAAAATTCTGGTGTTAAACACATCACTTACATTCAATGCAATGGTGGCTCTTCTATTCAAAATATCTTTTCGTACACCTATATTCAAACCCCAAATAGGCTCAATTTGTCCCTGTGGCAATACCATGGGGCCTCTATAACTCCCCTGAATCTGAAAATTAGCTACTTTCGGGAAATTCATACTGGTGAGCATGCTTATTGTCCAGCTGAAATTCGAATTGCTTAAATTCTCGCCAAGGTTATCGCCAAATATCTCTGAGTAAAACAAATTGGCCGATAAGGTGGCATCTATCCAGCTCGCAGGTGTATATTGATTGATGAGTTCCAATCCGGTATCACGACTGTTATTGGCATTTTTCCAGGTAACAATGGCGTTTTGGGCATCGATAATATCAAATATTCTGGTAATGATACTGGATGAATTGCGATGGTACAAGGTACTGGAAAAGAACAGTTTTTCTTGTTGCTGGCTGTATCCAAACTCATAACTGTCGGTAATGACAGGCTGTAAATAAGGATTTCCTATGCGCAAATTGAGAAAATCCTGAACATTGTAGAAAGGCGCCAGTATTCCTACACCAGGTCTGGATATTCTCCGGCTGTAATTGACCTGAAATTCCCGATCTTTAGCTACCTCATAGCTCACAAACAGGCTGGGAAACAAATTGAAATAATTATTGGTAAAAGTCTCATCACGATTGCGGTTGTAAGATTCGGTTAAGGTGAGTTCGGCCCTTAAACCGGCCTGCATGCCCAGCTTGCCCCACTGGTTGCGATAAATACCAAAGGCTGCATGTACGTCTTCATCAAACAAAAAACGATCTGCAATGGTATCATTCGCTATGTATTCACCGGTTTCAAAATCCAGCTCTTCGAATATCTGACCATGATCGAATCGGGAAATGGTACTTTTCAGACCGGCTTCAATTTTACCGGATTCACCTATTGGTTTTTCATAATCGAGCTGAAAAACAAATAAATGATCGTTGTGGGGTCGCCCATAAATTTGATTTTCTCTTTTATCCAACTCTTCTTCGCCATTTGCATTGAAATAAAACTGATTGAAATATTCAAACCTTTCCTGATAATTGTAAGCGTGTGAAGCTGTGACATATATTTTTTGCCCTTTATCATCAATATCCAAATTATAAGTCAGTCCATTTTCGATGTTGAAGCCAAGCCTTTCTTCAGCCAGAAAGCGCGTAGAAGAACTATCGATCAAGTTATTGATTTGTCTAAATCGCTGATTGTAGGTTCTGTTGCGCGTTACCGGCCTGTAGTTTGCCTGAGAATAAAATCCCAGTGTACTTTTTTCTGATAAGTTTATGTCGGCACCTGTTCGTATCAAATGCGACTGATTGTAATTAGTATTGTAATAATCTTGATCCATGATAGGCGAAACATTGCCTGTTTTTACATTTCGAAAGCTTGAAGTTTGCTCCCAAAGCTGCCGATATTGATAGTTGTAATTGGCAAATACATTTACCTTGCGTCCACCATAGTTTACATTGAAGCCTCCATTATATTTATGACGCGTTCCAATTGCGGCATTGACTTGCCCATTGAAGCCGACTTTTTGATTTTTCTTAAGAATAATGTTGATGATGCCTCCTACCCCGGCTGCATCGTATCGAGCTGAAGGATTGGTTATGAGCTCGATAGAACTGATGGCATTGGCAGGAAACTGATCCAAAATAGATTCCATATCGTCACTAGACAAATTGGTCGGTCGGCCATTGATATAAATAAGCAGATTGCCACTGCCCCGCATCGATATATTTCCCTCTTCATCAAGCTGAATAGATGGTAAAGTTTCCAAAATATCACGAGCTGTACCACCTTGCGCCAATATGCTATTCTCCACATTGTAGGTGCGCTTGTCAATATCGCTCTCAAACATTGACGCGGTGCTTTCAATGACTACCTCTTCTAGACTCTGCACATCAGGCTCAAGTAATATCCTCCCCAATGTCTTTGATGGGTCATCCTTTAGCTCAATAGCCTGATAGAAACTTTTGTAACCAATAAATCCGACATTTAAAATGTATCGTCCCGGATTGGCTTTTATAGCAAAGCGACCTTGCGTATCGGAAACACCACCAACCATTACTGCAGAATCCTGTACTGACAGCAAGGCTACGTTGGCAAATTCTACAGGTTTATTTTGTTCTTTGTCAAATACTCGCCCTTTAAGCTCTATTTGCTGCGCATTTGCCCCTGCAAAAGTAAAAATTAAGTATAAAATTATGATTGCTGCTTTCGTCCCTCTTTTGATCTGCATACTTCAAGATTAGTGCGTAATGACGCATCGATGTACCTAAATTATTACCTTACCCTCTCACCTACCCTACACTTGAAAATAATAAGGCTCTATGATTTTGTCCAGTGAATGAACTTCTGAAAATGAAAACCTGACTCTGATATGTTGCCGCAAAATTAAAAAAAAATAGTTAAGCGCTGAGTTTTTTGGGTTAAAATCTGGAAAACAACCTACTAAGTTAAAAGTTAGTTCTTGGATAGACGAAGATGTTTCAAATGATTTATTTGGTTTGTCGAAAATCACTTTAAGTTATTATCGCGCCAATAGATTCTTACAATAAAACATTCGCTAATTTTATTTTAATTTTTCTTAAACAAATTATTTAAGCTGCGCTTTTTTTCATTATTCTTGCAATCAAAGCTTACTAATTGAAAAATCAGTCGCCTTCATCTAGAATTTGCTTCAAAACCTCATCACTGAAACCTTTCGATTCGGCATTTTTCGAAGTTTCTCCAGAAAAGGCCAAAAATCATCATTACTTTTGTTCAATGCAATTTTCATAATTTGCCCAAATTCCTCAGAAAGCTTTTGTTTAGTCTCGAGACTTGCATATCTCCATTTTTTACCTGTAATCTCATCTACTTCAATAACAATACGCTCCATCATTTTAAATTTTCAAGTACTACAAAAATACAATAAATACCTTAATCAATTTAAAGACTCTTTTTCTTGCACTCTATATTTTGCGGCAAAAAGAGCTGATGAACCTGTGCCCATTCCTACTATGGATCGCATGGCTTTTTCAGGCTCAATGTCCAGAAATTTTAATTGTGAAGCTGGCACATGATAAATATTACCATTCATCGGGTTGGGTGCTGTGGGCACAAAAACAGTATAAATCCCTTTTGTTACTGTCTCAGTAACAAAGCCGGTAAGAAGTACGCCTGTGTTGTAGGCATCTACTAAAACTACCTGGCTAAATGGCATTTTCTTCAGGCCTGAAAATTGCGCTATGGTTTCTCTCAGGGTAGAATATAGAGGTATTTGAAGTAAATATTTGTCCTCAAAACTTTTAAAGGATTTTTGACCTTGTGCATTCCTCATTATCAAACCTATTAGGAATATTATAGCAATTAGGATCAAAAGAGCCAGTATGTTGATAAATAATGCATGGGATTCAGCATTTTGATCTAATAAGGCACTGATGGGAGCAATAAAATTGAAGACAAATGTGAAAATTAGTGAAAGTAAAAATAATATGATGATGGTTGGCAAGACCAAGAGCAAACCATTCAATAATGTCTTGATAAAGAAGGACTTCGTCCAAAATTTTTCTTCGGGTCTCTTGTTTTTATTGTACAATGTCACAGTGTTTTTCATTTATTCTATTCAATAATTTAAGTGTATTTAGAAATATAAGTAAGTCACTTTCTTGTAATTAGAGGCAAATTACATAATTGCTACATACGTTTAAATTATTAAAAAAGTTGATAAGCTTTTTGGAACTTATAATTTGATACTGCCGAGTAAATATGAGTGGCTTATATTGATGAGCTCGTCGAAGCATTAGTGCGATACAATCGCACTTCTCAATCATCCTCATTACCCCTGTCCGCCTTTGGCGGAAACGAGGACGATTGAGGGAATCACAAATTTGTGTTTGCCAAATTTATTAAAGCCCAACAGGCATCGACCAAACGCTTGTATCCATCCATTGATAGGGGCCTTTTTCAGGCCATTGATCCGTTGGCAAGGCTAGGTCTTCATGAAAAATAGAAATCCTGTCTATCCCAAATCCGTGTGATCTTCCGGCAATTTCAAAATTGATAATACCAGATTCTAAAACGCGAGATGCCCATTTTCCGGTTTCATCCCAAGTAAATTCATTTTCATCCCAATCGTAGGTTTTACTAAAAGCACCTTTATTTACACTTACAAAAGCATCGTTATCGCCGTCTTCAAGGGAGTGGATATTCCGTAAGCGCCAATAGTACCTTCCTGCTTTGTTGATTTTTACTTGATATACTATTTTCCTATCTTCAGGCATGTCATTGTATTCGACAACCTCCTTGTCATGGCCTGTCAAGTCGCTCCCCTTCCAAACAATGTAGCCTGAGCCACTATAGCCTTTGGGCTCTGCTGTCAATTTCCAGCAATCATCGCGCAGGCATTTCTCACAAACTTCCTCGGCTTCAATTATTACAAAACCATTTTCTTCCGTCCAGATCTTTTGACCATCGCCCATACACGAAGTAAGCAAAAGAAGCATAATGTATAGAATAGTTTTAGTTGTTCTATTTTTCATAAGAGAATTTTCTATTTAAATTTTTAGAGGTTTACTAACTTATAGATACAAGTTCTTGGGTTTTGCAAAGCTATTTTCAAATCTACTTAAAATCAAACCACAAACTTATAGGGTAACCTTCATCACCAAAGTGTGTACCGGTACGACCTTTTTGCGAATCTGGCCCCATGGTTTCCGGCCCGCTAAATTTTGTCCCAATTGGTGGTATGTGCATTAAAAAGGAAATGTCTCCTTCAGGAAATGGCGGCTTGACACCTAGAGTGGCGTGAGGAGAATTTTCTGGTGTGTAAAGTTTAAAAAACAAGTTAGGTGTCTCTGAGTATATTTTGAAATTTGACTCCTTATTTTGTAACTCCATAGCATACAATCCGGCATGGTAGCCTTTGAATTCAGGATAGATCAACGATTCGAAGCTGTGCCCAGTGATGGTATTATTATATGCTTTTTCCCACAGACCAAATTCAGCTCCCTTCATACGGTTTTTCCAAACTCTGTATGGGCCTTTTCCTATCCATTTCACAGCAGTACTAAGTTCTTCAGGATAGTTAAAGGTAACGCCGATATAATCCAGCTCTACTTTACTCAGCCAGGGGGGTGCAACTTCAAGATGCAACATTCCGGTAATATGCAACCTCCATCGAACATATTTTGGATAAGGTTCATAAGTAATTTCTACCAGCAAACTGCCATCGGACTCCTTGCGCCACGACGATCCGGTTATTTCGGTATCTAGCCCTACCGGCAATGGACCGCCGTTAAACGATATACTCCCACGTGTATTGCGAACTTCCTCGAGTATGCCGTTTTCTAGGTTGATGGCAATTTCAACGCCTGCTACGGATGCTTTTAATAAGTTGCCTGACTCTTCGGTTTGTATTGACTCAGTACTCTTTTGTTCGCCGATGGTTTTTTGAACAAATGCTTTGGGCATTTTTATCGGCCAAGTCCAGGTATAAATTTCCATTCCAGTATGATCGGTGGCTGTAAATGAAAAAATATCGGCTTCTGCAAAGTTGGCTGGTAAATTCAAATTGACTTCACGGGTTTCACCTGGCGCTATGTCAGGCGAAGATAGCTTACCTGATGCTATTTCTTTTGCACTGGTCAATCCATCCAATTGGATAGCTATCCACGTAAAAGTGCAAGCAGTCAGATTTGTGTAGATGTATTTGTTTTCTAGAAATAAATTACCATCAAAGTTTTCGTTTATGGTGATGGGTTTGATTTGCACCGGTGACCATATGTGCTTAATGGTATAAAAACTACCTTCTTTTTCACGATAAGGCCCCAAAATTCCATCAGGGGCATAATTGCCATCCCCATCCAATATTCCATCTTTATCTGTTCTGACCACAGCTTCATCAGAAAACACCCATAAAAACCCTCCGGCAACAAGGGGCGATTTCATAAAATCGCTCCAATAATCGTCTAAGCCGGCTCCATGTCCCCCATCATAAAGGCCATGCAAAAACTCAGTTGGCAAATAAACATCAGCGCCATTCGACATGCGGTTGATGCCCATATTGTGGTGTAGGTAATGGTAAGTATCAACCTTGTTGCGTTGCAGCCATGGATAGATGACAGGGCGTTTTTGAATGTCATATTCGTGAAAACCTTTTTCATTAGCAAAATTCCAGCCCCCTTCATTGCCATGATCCCAGATAACCACCGAAGGATGATTCGCATGTTTTATAACCGTGGCTCTTACCAGCTTTGGGCCTACTACGGTATCGTAGCCATCTTGCCAACCGGTTACTTCATTTAATACAAACAGACCCAGCGAATCGCAAAGTTCGAGAAAGCGCTCATCGGGTGGATAATGCGACATACGCACGGCATTCATGTTCATTTCCTTCATGAGCCGGATGTCTTCCAAATGATTTTCTTCACTCAGTGCTCTCCCTGTTTTTGGATAAAATGAATGACGGTTCACGCCTTTAAAGACCACACGCTCACCATTGATATAAAAGCCGTCATTGGGTCTTAGCTCCACGGTTCTAAATCCTATCGTTTCTGTTTTTTGATATACAATTTGTTTGTTGTGAATCAGCGATACGCGTATCGAATATAAATGGGGTGATTCAGGATTCCAGCTTTGTATGTCCTCGAATGTATGTTTTCCAATCGTCTTTATGCCTACAATATCAGTTTGATATTCCCCCAATTTTTTCTCGCCTTTATGATCCAATAATTCAACTTTTAAAATGCTGTTTTTCAATGACTTATTCAATTCCGCCTGTACAATTAATTGCCCATCGGCTCGAGCATCCACGGCTATTCTTTCAAAATGAACTATAGGGAGTACTTCTAAATAGACAGGTCTGAAAATGCCGCCAAATATCCAGAAATCTGCCTGCCGCTCAGCTTTGTTGACAGATTCGTTGGCTGAGTGTTTGGCAACAGTAACTTCCAGAAGATTTTCAGATCCGTATTTTAATAATTTGCTTACATCGTATTTAAACTGATAAAATGCTCCCTGGTGTATGGCTCCAGCGGATTTACCATTGATTTTTACTTCTGTATCGGTCATCGAACCTTCAAAGACAATGTTAATAGCTTTTCCTCGCCAATCTTTGGGTACATGAAATTGGTGCTGGTACATTCCCTTCTCTTTACCTACTCTTCTTTCTTCCTCTTTGTACCGCCAATCGTGACCATAATTATATCTACCAAAACCTTGCAACTCCCAATTGGAGGGAACAGGAATGGTAGTCCACGCCCCGGCCTTAGCGCCATCAGAAATCTTAAAGTCCCATTCGACAGTACGAGCAGCATCTTTTCCCGATAAATAATGTCTTTGGTAAGATTGCTCTGATTGTGCAGTTACACTTACATTGTTTAGAAAAGTAATTGCCAATGAAAAAATAACAAGTAGAAAACGCATAATTATATTTAGATGAATGAACGATAATTAAACCATGGCAAATTACTAAAGTAACTGGATTATTGAGGGTAAAACCATTAGCAAAACTATTTCATTTTCGGTTCACCATAAAAAGCCCCCTGTCCTCGACAACTTATATACATTCTGCCAAAAACTTGCCGACACCCCACCATGGCTCTTTCATTTTCACTAAACTGGTTGATGTTATCATTAATCATTAACCAATGTTTTCCGAGGTCATCAGAACGATAAAAACCAGACTGACCTGCTATGACACCATATACAAATATAGAGGCAGGCTTATCTTTTTTAAGCGCTTTACCAAAGGTGAAATTAAAGACTTTATCTACATTTATTAATTGCTCAAAATGTTCTCCAGCGTCATCAGACCGAAAAAGCTGCCCTTGTTCAGTTGCAAACCATAATTCTTTGGAATGGGTGAACATTGTTAGCGCCTTTCTTATATTTTGGCCTTCTAAAATGTACACCTTTTTCCAGCTGTTACCTCCATTGTCAGACCTAAAAACAACATTGTTTTTAATTAAGTAAAATAGCTTTTCATTTTTTCTATCACTCAACAAGGCTCTGGTTCTAATTGCACTTCCCTTAAAATCATCTTCATTGATTGGTATTTGTATTTTTACCCAATTATTGGTTCTGTCTATTGATCTAAATAGCCCTTTGTTTCCTAAATCCCAAAGTATAATTTTCCCATCAGAAGATACCGCCAATGTACCATCTCTTGCGCCTTTATAAGGATAGGATTTAAATTCGACCCAAGAACTTCCACCGTCTTCGGAGTAACCACCTCCACCTTCAGGATTGGTATGATGCCCTCCTGCTCTGACAATAAATTGAGGATGTTTCTCTGCGAAATCAATGGTAGTAGTGACCACTAAACCCGGAGTGGAAATTTTTGACTGAGGATAATCTTCTATATTGAAGTGCATCATAGCATCGCTATCCATATTACCATGCATTAGTGGTGCGCCGTGTGGAAACGAAGCCATAGTCATAACCACTGCTTCTTCAAAACCTCGAATTTTTGAATGCCAATTACTTGGCTTTTGCGTAATATCATCTGTATACCATACGCCAAACCAATCGCAAAACCACAATTTGTTTGCATGATGTGGATCAAACATAAATGATGCTGTGGCCGCATTAAAATGATTTTTTGACCACCATGGTACTTCAAAATTTTTAATATATTCTACTTCTTCCCATGAGTTCCCACCATCAAAGGTTTGATACATCTTATCATCAAGCCCACCTCTGGCTTTGCGCTCAGAACATACGACATGGTTAGCATTCAATGGGTTTACATCAATGCCAGAAAACTCAATGTGTAAACTCTTAGGAGAAATGTCTGTCCAGTTCCCATCATATCGAAACACTCCTTTTTTTGAAGATACATACAGTACATCATTGCTTGCCAAAGCCAAGCGCATAGGTTCTATTAATTGTTCATTCAATTTCTCCCAGCTTTTTCCGCCATCATTGGAACGATATATACCGCTCTTGTCACCTCTTACCCAGTGACTAAACAAACCTACATAAATGGTTTTGGAGTTTTGAAAAACTATTGAGCGTACGCCATCACTTTCAGGGTCAGATGGAATTTCTGCTATTCTAAACCAGCTTTTACCACCATCTTCTGTTTTCCACAAACCTTCATAGCGAGTTCCACAATACACAATATCCTCATTTTCAGGATCTATGGCCAAACACTCACCGGCATATCGTGTCATGCTGGCATTGCCACGAAACTGTTTATTTAAGTTTGTTCTTTGCCAGGTTTTTCCTCTATCTGAGGATTTCAATACATCTGATGGATGTTGATCGTGCATTTGACCAGCAGCCAGGTAAATAATGTCGGGGTTTGAAGGCGCTACAGCCATACCATCAATACCTTTAAAATTAATCTCTTGTGGACTAAGCCAATCAAGCATTTGTTTCCATTGGTTTAGTTGTGTATCCCAACGATACGCACCTCCAATGTCTGTTCGGATATAATACACATCTTTTTCCGACGGATGCGAGACAATGCCTGTCACATATCCACCGCCACCTATAGGTACTTGCTTCCATTGATAGTCTGCTATTAAGCTTTGGCCATATGCAGGTGAAAATAAAAATGTATAAAACAAAATGATACAGAAAGTTTTAGTCATATCTATTTAAATCACAATGAAATAATTTGGGTGAAAGATGTTTTTTATAATGGAGAATGGCATTTCAGCTGTATTACTCGAAATAAGTTGCTAAGAAATACTAGACATAAAGCAATAATCTTCTGTCTTAAGAAGAAACTTAAGACAGAAGATTATTGCTTAAAAAATACATCCAATCAAACAGAATTTAAAATTAATCCTGCTTGATTGGGATTTATAATTATTCCCAGCCTGGGTTTTGCTCAAGTAAAGAATTTCTCTCAAAAAGATTGAGACCTAAGGGCATTAAGAAATATCTAGGATCAGCAATTCTAGCTGGATCTATCATTGCTTTAGGTCTATTATTGAGTTCATTTGGGTTACCAAAGGATGCTGACTCAACCACCACTTTTTTAAAGGTTTCAAACATGCGTTTGCCATCAAACCAACCATGTCCTTCAATTACAAACTCTTTTCTCCGCTCCCTGTACAAAGCTTCAGCAAAAGCTTCTGGACTTAATCCAGCTAAATCAATTGTAGCGTTTGGCGCATCTATATCTACATTGTATGCGCGTCTTCTCACCTTGTTTACAAATTCGTAAGCCTCAGCGGTAGGCCCATTATTCACACCAGAAATGGCTTCTGCAAGCATTAGATAAATATCAGAAAATCGCAACAGAACAAAATTATTTCTATCTCGATTACCTCCTGGCGCTTCCATATCAACAAATTTCCGAAAACCTGGAGCATGCACATCTACCTGACTTTGAGGAACCTGCTCATCATTATCAGCCCTTCTCCATGTGCCTTGCATAGGATCTAAATCAGGATCATAATATACGATCACATTATTTCCTTGAATTGGCACGCGCATTCTGTCAAAAAATGTAACGGCTCTTCTTGAATCAGCATCATCGAATGATCTGTAAAAATCTACATTGGCCAAGTAATCATGCCAAGGAATCTGATAAAGAAACTCATTGGTAACAGCCGTAGCTAAAAGTGGAGAAAGATTACCACCTAAATTCGGCGCGTCCATTCTTTGAATATCAAAGATAATCTCTTCGTTATTCTCGTTATTTATGTCGAAAATTGAAGCGTAAGTAGTTAGTAAATGACTATCTCCCACTGCTATCGCATTGTTTAAGGCTGTTATAGCACTTTGATAATCGGTTTCTAAGGCTGCGGAAGGATCAGAAGCTCTAGTAAGGTAGGCTTTACCCAAAAGTGTAAATGCAGCCGTTTTATTCGCCCTACCCCTGTTGTTTCCGGTAAAAGCGGTTTTTGGTGTGAGCCACTCTGCGGCAGTTGTCAAATCTGAAATTATAAGCGTATACACATTTGCAGCCGTGCTTCTCGGAAGTTCTAAATCAGTAACCCCTCTGGTAGAGGTTTCTCTGATGGGTACACCACCAAAAACCCTGACTAAATTTAAATAGGATAAGGCACGTAAAAACAATGCTTCTCCTTTCAATCTGTTTTTCAAGGCATCAGCAATGTCCATTCCATCAATATTATCAAGCAAAATATTAGCGCGATTGATCGTAACATAGCTGGAACCATATATGCCACCAAAATCACCTACCTGAAATTGCCAGGTATCCCATCGACCATATGCTGAATTGATTTCGAGGCGTGTGGTAACTGCCTCTGTGGTATACTCGTTCAGATACAACAGATTAGTTGTAAAATTACCATACAAAGATTGGTAAATGCTATTGGTAACTGTAATAGCATCGTTTTCCGTTTTGAAAAAATTCTCCTCGGTAATGGCACTATATGGGAGCTCTTCCAAAAAGTTTTCATGACAACTTCCTAGCGAAAAAATCATCGCCATGGCCAATATTAATATTTTTATATTTTTCATGTGTGTAAGTTTATTTTAGTTGTCACATGGAATCTTTGATTAAAAATTCATTCACGGTTGGTGTAAATTCGCTCTGAATTTTTAATGTCGATTTCATGTCAATATTCTTTTTAATTCCAATTAAAATGTAAGATTTACACCTATCATGTAGGTTCTGGCCATAGGGTAAGAACCAAAATCAATGCCCTGATTGATTTGATTTTGGCCAGCCTGATTAACCTCGGGATTAAAACCAGTGTATTTAGTAAATGTAAAGACATTCTGTCCCTGAATATAAACCTGTCCTCCACTAAAAAACTTAGAGGTATGTGGGAGATTATACGCGAGTCTGATATTTCTCACTCTCACAAATGATCCGTCTTCAACAAAAATAGAACTCATACCACCACCGGGAGTATTACTTATCAAACCAATAGTTGGATGAATCCGGGGATAAATACCATTAAGATTTGTTTCGCTCCATGCGTTTACTACTCTATCTCTAGAAAGATTTGAACCAACGGCATCAGTGTATAAATCTCGTTTATTTACATTTAGTACATCTCCTCCAATAACGCCCTGAATCAAAGTAGTAAGCTCAAATTTCCCATAGGTAAACCGGTTGGTCCATCCAAATATAAAATCAGGATTAGGATCACCAATTATTGTTAGATCGTGTTGATTTACTATACCATCAGGAGCTGTAGGGTCTCCATTTTCGTCTGGTGGCCCAGCAACATCTCTATACATGGCAGAACCAATGGTAGGCACTATACCATTATTATAAGTAACTCCATGGGCATCAATCTGCTCTTGATTTTGATACACGCCATCATAAATCGCACCCCAAAAAACCCCCAAAGGCTGACCTACTCTTACGTAAGATCCTGAGGCAAAGGCGTTACCATAATCATAGCTTATTCTTGGGCCTCGGAGCTGCTCAGTACCTCCAAGGTCTAAAACTTTATTCCGATTTACTGAATAGTTTACATCAGAATACCATTTGAATTTAGCATTGTCTACAACATGACCACCCAAAGCCAACTCAAATCCTTTGTTTTCTATACTTCCTATATTTCCGATTGTTGATCCAAAACCAGATTCAATAGGCAATTCAAATTCCATCAATAAATCAGTGGTTTTCTTATAATAGAAGTCAACAGAAAAATTAAGTCGATCACTAAAAAAGCTCATATCAGCACCAAGATCAGCTTGAGAAGTAGTTTCCCATCTCAAGCCTGGGTTTGCCAATCGAGTCATGGAATAAGCATTTACAGGAACTCCACCAAAGGTATATTTCTGTAGGGCAAAATTAGGGAACCAACTGTAAGACCCAATTTCTTGGCTACCTATTTGACCTATGGATCCCCTTACTTTCAAATCACTAAACACATTAAGATTTTGAATAATTGCTTCCTCACCTGCTCTCCAAGCTAAGGCCACTGAGGGGAAAAAAGCCCATCTATTATCAGATCCAAATTTAGAAGAACCATCTGCTCGGGCAGTCAGTGTTACTAGGTATTTATCGTTAAACACATAATTTATACGACCCATATAAGAGGCCAATGACCATGCATCTCTATTTGAATTTACATTGGGCACATCATTACCAGCTTGTATAGAATGAAACTGGGTAACGTTGTTGTCAAATTGCGTTCTTCCCATAAAAGTTCTATCTATAACCCTTCTTTGCAATTCATAAACACCCGTAAGATTGAGTCTGTGCTTACCAATTTGTTTCTCATAATTTATTTGATGGGTATTTAACCAAGTAAAAGCACCTACAGTGCTAATCTGAGCACTTGCAGGTCTATTGAAAGGATCTCTTTCATTGGAAAAATAAAAATTTCTTCTTCGAGATTCTGAATCAATGCCCAACAATAATCTATAGGTAAGACCAGGAGCGAGCAGCGCTTCTGCAAAAATGTTTCCTAAAATCCTGTCTGCAATAGTTTCATCAGTTGTTTGTTCAATCAATTGAACAGGATTTCTTCTATCAAATGGGCTCCATCCAGCTCTAACTGCATCTTGGTTTCGCGTATAATTGCCTGTGTTTGGATTAATAACTGGTAACAAAGGAAAGTAATTTATTGCCCCATGCACAGCACTTGAATTTGCGTTTCCAGAACCACCATCAAAAATCTGATTATTAATGGTGCGGTTTAGCGATAAACTGTTTCCGATTTTTAACCAATTTTTCACTTTACTATCCAAATTTACTCTTAAGGAGTATCTGTCAAATCCTGAATTTTTTATGATCCCATCTTGTGAAAAGTAATTTGTAGAAATTGCATAGGTCGTGTTTTCGGTGCCACCATTAAATCCTAATTGGTAGTTTGAAATAGGGGCAGTTCTGAATATTTCATCCTGCCAGTTAGTATTAAACTCCGGATTGTCCATCTCTTCCCGAGAAAATGGCCATTCGCCAGGTGTTTGACCTGCAGGCACTCTATTTTGCACACGAGCAGATTCATTAGCCCATCCCATGAGTCCCGATGCATCCAAAACATCAATCCGCCTATCAATAGTTTGTACACCATGATAAACATCCAGTGTGACCGCGCCTTTACCCGCCTTTCCTCTTTTGGTGGTGATAAGCACAACACCATTGGCACCTCTTGATCCATAAATCGCTGTTGCAGAGGCATCTTTAAGAATTTCAATTGATTCTATATCATTAGGGTTAATAGAAGCCAAAGGGTTTGGTGCCACTCTAAATTCATTGAACTGCCCACCACCAGGGGTGACTTCATTTGCATTGTTGATCATAGGAAAACCATCAATTACATACAGCGGTTCATTGCTTCCACTTATTGAGTTGCCACCTCTAATCCTAACACTGACTCCCCCACCTGGCGCTGAAGATGCTTGTGTTACTTGCACACCAGGGACTCTTCCCTGCATCATTTGATCCAGCGATACGTTCACCCCTATATGAATATCCTCACTTGAAAGTGATGTAACCGATCCTGTAAGGTCACTTTTTCTTTGAGTACCATAACCCACCACTACCAACTCCTCAAGTGCGGTGACATCAGGTGATAATCCCATATTTATAACAGACCTGGTTCCAATGGTTACTTCCTCGCTTAAATAGCCAACAGAGCTGAACACCAATATACTTTGTGCGCCTGGGGCATCTATTCGAAAGTTCCCATTTACATCGGTAACTGTACCTTGTGAAGTTCCCTTAACTACAACATTTACACCAGGCAAAGCTTCATTGTTGTCGGAGGCAGTGACCCTACCAGTAATGGTGATGCTTTGAAGCGTCACATCAATTTCGTTTGAAATCTTTTGCCAGTTAGGTACTTTCTTCACATCAATATCATAGTTGATCTGTCTGAATTGAAGTGACGAGGCTTTAGAAATTTCCAACAAAATAGACTCAAGTGTTTGATCCTTGGCTTCCAAACTTATCCGAACATCTTTATCCAAATCATCTTTTTCGTAACCGAATTTAAAATTTGTTTTAGATTCAAGAATCCGGAATGTTTTAACCAGATTGGTTTCATCAAATGAAACACTCACCAAAGTTTCCTTCACACTCTTGATCTCTTGAGCAATATTATTACTCGCAAGTAAAAGGTTGAGAAACATGGCCTGTAAGATAATCCCTACGAATGTGTATAGCGTTAGCATTTTTGCTATGAGTAAAAGATTTTTTTTCATAATTTTGAATGTTTTGAATGAATAATCAGAACTAGTGACCCGGATATTTCTAGGTTCCAACTTATTGAAAACCGGGTGTTTACAAAACCGACAGAATCTGCACATTTTGTCGGTTTTTTTTTCTTTGTGTTTTTACATAGGCATCAAATGTTTATATGTACAACATCATCGATAATGGTATAATTAAATCCTTTGGTAAAGGAAATACGCTCCAAAACCCGCTCAAGACTACTGTTTGTGAATGTACCTGTGTAGTTCCAGCTTTTTTGGGGCTTATCATTGGTTACGACCTGCACGCCGTACCAATTTTCAATTCTCGATTTCACTTCATCAAATCCTGCACTTTCAAAATGAAGAATTCCATCTTTCCAGCCGGTAACTTTTAAAGTATTAAAATGGGATACTTTGAAAGTGTGGCTTGTAGATTTCTTTTTCAATAACTCTCCAGGTAACAACATGATTTTTGATACTTTAGCTTCATCATGTGAATGCCAAACCTCTACCGAACCTGTAAGTAAGGCAACTTCAGGCTCATGTATTTCAGAGGAATTAACATTGAAACTGGTACCTAAAGCTTGAATTGAAATGCCTCCAGCCTTTACTATAAAAGGTCTTAAGCTGTCTTTTGCTATTTCGAAAAATGCCTCTCCTTTGAGTGAAACTTCTCTAGATTCACTTTCAAGAAATTCATTGTATTCAATTTTACTTTGAGTATTTAACCAGACTTTGGTGCCATCGGGCAATTTAAAATGTGATCTTAATTGATTTTGATTGTGTCTGGTGGTAGTAGAGCTTGCAATTTCTTGCGTCGGCATTACCGTATGCGCATTGAATTCGAACAATACCAAAGAAATTGAGAAGGCCAACAAAAGTATAGCCGCAACACGCCAAAAAGATCCCCAGTTTGAAGTTTTATCCCAGGTTGTATAGCCAAGAATATTCCTTTCTGGTTTTTTATAACTGAGTATACGAGACATTACTTCCTCGTAATCTTTGCTGGTAGGTTCAAACGCATGTACTTTCATAGATGATATAATGGATTGAGCTTCTTGAATCCTTTGAGCATGATCAGGATTCGATTCAACCCATGCTTTCCAAAATACACTGTGTGGCCCATCAGGATTTTTTACCCAATGAACAAAATCTTTGTCGCGTAGATAATCATCAATATTATAGTTACTATACTTCATGCTCTTACTGCTTCTATGTGTAAAGGATTAGATCTTTGATTTTTCCATCACTTTTTTAAAATATTTTTCAACATTTATAATAATGACATTAATTATTGAAATACATTGCAATATTCAATATGAAAAAGTGCTAATATTGCTATATTTTAAATTATTTCAGAAAAGATGATATTAATTTCAACTTGGATTTGGGATCTGGGTTGGATTTTAAAATGACAATAAGGATATTAATAATAGCGATATGGCAGTCCCAAAGTGATTCCGTAGTGTATGGATGGATTTGTATAATAGGTTTTGAAGAGATTTCTCATTGCTAAAGTCCATCAATACCATAATCTCCTCTATTTTAAGTTCCTCAAAATAATAGTAAAAAATGAGCTCTCGTTGTCTTTTGGTAAGTGTTTTGATCGCTTTATTTAACTTTTGATTTCGTTCTTCAGTAGCCTGTTTATCTATAATAGTATGCTCTATTGAAAAACTGATTTCAAAACTAAACCCCTTCTCCTGATCTTCTTCTGAAGCCAACTTATTGCTTCGCTTTTTGTCAGCAAGAATTCTATTCTTCAAGCTTCGCATCAAATAAAATTTTATAGAAGTAGTATCAGAAAGCCTTGCCCTTCGATCACTTAACTCTATGAACAAATCGTGTATATGATCTTTAACTTGACTGTGAGCACCTAAAAATTGGCTTCCATAACGACACAGTACTGCAAAGTATTGATAGTAGATATAGGTAAAAGCAGACTCATCGCCTAACTTGAAGTTTTTCCAAATTTGCTCATCACTTAATTTCTCAAATGTAGCGTGTAGTAATGAAACTTGATGATTTATTTTTGTATCGTGAAAACCAACCTTTTTTTCTGCATTTGATACTGTTGGATGTAATAAATCGTCATTAGAAAAAGACATGTCTGAAGTTAACTCCTTTAAGCGCTTCATTGTAGAGTAGATTATATATTCAAATCAATAAGTTTAGTAATTAATAAAAATAATAGCGATAAATTAAATATAATACAATATTAAGCATAATTTAAGCCAATAAAATACTTTATTCATATTTAATTAATTCACTCATAATTAAATGGCTTTATTGCATCGAACCGGACGGATCCAAATCGCAATATAATTCCTTCCAATACTTCTTAAACTCCAAGTAGTTGTGGCAACTACACCGCAACTACATGGAGCTAAAAGCATCAATTTCGCTTACTTTTTACCAAAAAAGGTTGTCACTGATCCTTTGGGTGCGTCATAAACGATCATTTCCTTTTCAATTTTGAAACTTCCCAATGACTTATATTTCTCGCCTTCACCCAGAAATTTACCATCCTTATCCTTCGGCCCCTCTGTGGTTCGGTAGGCCTCAAAATTTGCAATTGCGCTACCATGAACCTTTACGGCGACCTTTTTATCATTGTTTGACCAGTTAATGACCACAAACGCATCATTGTTGTCGGTACCGTTTGAAGCAAATCCAATGACCGCAATTTCCGAATCCATCGAAATGGTTCTTGCCACTGCCATACCCGGTTGACCTGCACGTGAAAGCTGCTTATAGAAATAATAACCCGGCCTAACGGTGTAGGTACCATTTTCATGTACCGTAAAGGCAGACCCGGGATTTGGATCTCCACCAACCCATTGCGGCGGCCTTTGAATTCCCGACCACGGAATGATCCCATTTACTTTAGATGAATAGATGTTCCCATGCATTTCCTTGGCAAATTTAGAATCCATTACACTCCAACTGGTCGAGGTCACCCAGGCTTTGAGCAATGGTCTTTTTTCTCTCAACATATCAATCCCTTCACTCGTGTGCGGCCCAAACCATCTGTTGCTATAGCCGCCTACATAAAAACCATGGGAGGTAACAATGCCCAATTTTTCCAAAACTGCTTCATCATTGTAAAGCGCATCTGCATAGCCCCAGGTAGAAAATCTAAACCAGTTGGTCGGCTCACCATTAGTAACACCTACCATACCGAGTCCTTGGCTATCCATTTTTTCACGCATCAACAAAATAAACTCGTTTACAAGCTGTGGAGACCAGTACATATTGTAGTCATGCCCATGCCCAATATTGCCATCTTTACCATCAGCAGGCCACCTCCACCAATCTTCACCTTCATTGTGTAGAGAGATGTATTTTACAGGAAAACCTTCTTTTTCTCTTAGAAATTTGATCCAACTTGTCATGTAGTCAGCTAAAGGCTCTTTCATGTCTGGATCAATATCTCTACCTCTTATAAATTTTTGTTTTGTAGCCCAAGCTGGCGGGCCATACAAAGTAGTAATGATCTCAAAATCAGCACCTCTGGCACGGGTCTTTTTGAGTCCTTCACGAACGAAATAGCGCATATTAGCCGTTGAAGATTCATGATCAAAAGTACCCCCTGGCTCTTGCTGATGCCATGGATCATAAAACATTTTCACCAAACCAACTTTAAGACCGTCTGCACCAAATACCATGTCTACGATCTCTTGTTTTTGTTTTTCATTGAGCAAACTAAAGCCCCCATATTCTTGAGGATCCTTCTTGTAGTCCATGGTTTGGGCCGTTTCAACATAGTTAAATCCAAAGCCATCCCAAGTTCTGAGTTTTTTATCAAAATGAACTTCTGTATGGATGGCCTGAAAGTCGAGTGCTTGTGCCACTACCTTCATATTACAATTAACGGTAATGGTAAGCAGTATAATTGCTGCTAAACCCATACGGATTGCTGCTAAAGCCTTGATTTTATGTATTCTTTTCATTTGGGTAAGTTTATTATTGTTACTTTATCAATTCACTTTCATTTACCAGTTCTTGTGATGGCTCAAAACCGACCTTTTCGGCTAGCTTTAGATTGATCCAGCTTTTCGATCGTACGTTTTTGGTAAGTTCTATTTCAGAAATATCCTGAATGCCTTTCAATACATTCAAGGCAGCATTTGCTGACCATTCACCTTGCTCTTCAGCAATTTTTGTAAGGCCAAACACCGCATAAGGCATCATAAAATCGTCGCACGTAAATACTGGCTTGCTGATGTGCTCAGCTACAAAATCTACAGCCTCATCATGGTTCCAGTTTTTTATTGCGCCATTGGTCGGTATATATACCACATCATAGTCGACCATGGCATTTTCAAAAGCTGCTTTCCAGTCTTCAAAATCTTCGACCAATGCATAGGAAGGTTTTAGCCCGCGACCCCTAAATACCGGATCAAGTACTTCTTTATTTTTGGTTTCAGCCGGACTTAATTCTGACAAAATCAACAATTGTTTGGCTTCTGGGAAATACGTGTTGAGTATATCAATAGACTCATCAATGGGCAGCACTTCAAGCATGCCAGTAACATTCTTCACAGGCAAGCCATACTGATCGGCGGTCCAGTTTACACCACAAAAAATAACTGGCATTTTCGTATTCTTAAAATAGGGTTCTATTAGGTATTTCACAGCGTCATCATCAGAGGCAATAATTATATCCGGATCAAAAGCCTCTATTTTTGCCAAGGCTTCTTCGGTTTTTTTCAATATTTGTTCTTTCTCATTTTCTATTTTAGTATTCATAAAAAACTTTTCCAACACCACTGGTGCATCATCTAAGACCTTGTGTAGACCGGTCATTATATCGTCACTTGACCCATAGCCTTGATGGTATGAATTTATGTAAAAAATCCTATATGGATCCTTAGCCCTTTCTTTACAATTAGACAATAAAAACATTGCTAAACCAAGCAAAAAAAACAATCCATTCTTTTTCATAATTAACCGATTATCATGTTTAACAAAAGGGCACAAAGTAGCCCCACTATGGCCACTATACTTTCCATGACCGTCCAAATCAGAAAAGTATGCTTTATACTCACATTGTAGTATTCTTTGAACATCCAAAAGCCGATGTCATTGAAGTGAGAGAACATTAAACTACCAGAACCAGTAGCCAAAACCATGAGCTCTGGCGGAATGCCAGATTGTTGTGCTAATGGCACCATAATGGGTGCAGCCGTCATAGTTGCCACAGTAGCAGAACCCACAGCCAAACGAATAATAGCCGCCACACAAAATGACAAAATCAGGGGGTTATAGCTGATCGTGGAGGCTATACCAGCTATATATTCATTGACCAGGCTGTCTTTCAACACCTGCGAAAATGCTCCTCCTGCTGCAATGATGAGGATGATCATGCCTATGGCTCCTACTGCTTTGCCCAGGCTATTCATTACAGACTCCATTTTGCGACCATTGCGCAAACCCAAAGTAAAAATACCTACTACCACAGCCATCAAAAGGGCAATGTTGGCATCGCTCATAAATTTGAAAAATGTGAGCACTGATGCGTAGATATTGGCTTGCACCTCAGCATGGCCTTGAGCTGTAAATAAATGCAGATAAAAATCGCCGATAGAAGCAAAACCCAGGCTTTGCATTGCAGCTTTAGGCGGTGGTGGCCCAATGGCCATATCTATGGCTGCTCCAATTAGCATTAGGATAACCGGTGTTATGGCCGCTAAAATGCTTATTCCCAATCCTGGTAATTCACTTTTTTCAAATTTCTTTTCTTGATACAATTCTTTTGGTGGCTTATTATCGAGATGTTTAAAAAACTTCGACAAAAGAATACCTGCTAATAAGCATGCAGGAATGACTGGAATTAATCCGTACATCAACACCAAGTTGATATCAGCATCGAATACAAAAGAAATATAGGTAGGTGCAGGATGCGGTGGTAAGTAAGCATGAGCAATTGAAAGTGTAGCTGACAAGGGAATCCCCAAATACATAAGTGGCAATTTCGTATTAGAAGCAAATGCATAGATCAATGGTATCATTACCAAAAAACTGGCATTGTACATCATAGGTAGGCCTACCAAAAAACCAGTAATAAGAATGGCATATTGGATGTTGTTCAAACCCATTTTCTCAACTAGCCTATGTGTGATGGTATGTGCCGCGCCACTTTCTTCAATAAGCTTGCCCAACATGGCGCCAAAAGTAAGAATGAGAATAATTTTGCCCATGGTATCGCCGATCCCGAAAAGTATAGATTCGAGGGTTTGGATCAGGTTCATGCCATTGAGCAAGCCCACAATAAAAGATGTAACCAATAGGGCAAAAAATGGATTGATTTTGAATTTTACAATCAAAATCAAAAGCGCTAGTATCCCTATTCCGACAATGATTAATGGCATATCTGTGTTAATTTATCTTTTCGATGGCAGAAGTTTGGGTTTTAAGCAACTGTGAATAGCACTCTATAGCAAAGTCAGCAAAATTTCTCCCCAGATAATTTTGTTCGGCATGATCATCAAAAAGTCCGGGCTTTTGACGCACTCTACTGTCTGGATGGCTGTCGCTCTGCTTCAAACTATTGAAAAGCGCTCTAAAACCTCCGTAGTTCCAACTGATATTGCCATAAGGCGCATCGCTAGCACAAAATATATTATATGCAAAGGGTGCTCCGGCGAGCTGATAGGTTATCAAGTCGCTTTCGATATGCGTATCGCGTTTAGCACTCAATATGTATTTAATGTTAGGATATTTAAGTCCGAGTTGGCGGGTTTCATGATATTGCCGCTCTGCTTCATGATAACTCGCACCGCCACCTCCCATATGCACGGCCAGTATGGGAGTATTCGAAAACTTGGCGGCAAGTTTTTCCAATCCTTTCGCAGGTGTGT
>DAIQNU010000003.1:13458-31671 GCA_036788235.1 Cyclobacteriaceae bacterium | reverse complement strand
TTTGCTCTTACCAGCACTTCTAACGTTCAGGCACAGGATGAAGATGATAAATTCGGCATGAGCGTTACTTTAAACTCCGACATTTTCTTCGGTTTCTATCCTTTCTTTGCAGGTTCATATGCTATTGGCGATGCAACTGACTTCACATTCTATGGTATACTATGGTCAGGTGGTGGATTTGGTTTTGCCTGGGGAAACTGGACAGAATTTGGCGTCGGATTAAATTTCGAAGTTGCTGAAGGGATTAATATTAATCCACAAATTGGTCTTCTGAGTGGGAGTCTTACTTCTTCCGGTGGTCCAGGTCAGTCAGTATTGGGAGAAGGATTCGTTCCTAATGTCACTATTGGTATTGACAAAGAAAGTATTGAAGGTGAAATTTACGCCGGATTATATACAGGTTTGAATCATGGTGCGGCTCTTGGCACACATAACTATCTTCATTGGTGGGCTAATGGTGGTATAAAATTTACCCCATTTTTCTCAGCAGGTCTACATCTTGAGCATTTGAGATTTATGGGCGGAAGCGAATATGAAAGCGATGACGCATATGACTACTATTTTGCTTTAGGTCCATATGTACAATTTGCCGATCCAAATGGTGGCGCATTTGCTAGATTTACTACTGGTGGAGATCTACGTGGAGACGAAATGGTAGAAAAAAGCGAGTGGGCTCAGCCATCATTCTTCAAACTTACAGTTGGTTATAGCTTCTAAGCTTATTATCGACAATTCCTAAGCCCATTGTTATAAATATTAAACCCCCGGTTGTGGACGCACAGCCGGGGGTTTTTATATGTTGATTCTTCGCTTTCTTGCAATTACTGTCCAGTTTCCCATTATTGTCCCTTGATCTATTACATTTGCCTCTTCATATAAAGCTACTGTAGGACATACATGATAAGGAATGCCCACGAATGAATCGCCCACTTTGAAATTATGGCCGCCCGCTATGCGTATTACCAAATGTTCCTCACTTTGTAGCACAGGTTCTGCTGTAGCTAAGGCCGGAAAATAGACCCTGTTACCGATTGGATTCTCTGCGGCTATGGCCTTGTGCCCCAAGTCAAGACAAATAAGATCATCGCCCGGCAATGAAACAATGCGTGTAAATACCCGGGCTGCCATTTCAAAATTCATATCCGGCAGCTTTTGGCTATATCCATAGTCCCAAAATATACAAGTACCCGGGCTGCAAATACGATCGAGATAAAGCGCATGCACCAAAAAGGACGGACTGCCACCCGCTATCAATTGAAGCGAGCTGCGCATGCTCCTTTCCAGTTTTTTCCTCAAGTCTACCACCGGTAACATATGCTGATCACACATTTCCTTTCGCTTATCGAATTCGCTGATACGAATATGACCATCGTAAACATGCAGACCCTGCAAAATCAAAGCTCCTGAACTCATTATTTTATTTGCCAATACTTCTGCCATTTCGGCAATTACTCCGGTACGATTGTTTCCATTGTCGATATCAATATAAACATGCAGATTAGAAGGTTCTGCATACCATAGTTGCTCCAGCATAGCCAGGGTTTGCATATTGTCTACAATACAGGAAAAGACAGTTTTTGGATACTTTCGAACGAGCTCTAACAAGCGCAAGGCTTTGGGAAAAGTGGGTTGATGCGCCAATAAAACATCTGGTGCCTGGCACAAGGCCAGCATCTCGGCTTCGGCTATGGTAGCGCACTTAAATTTTGTCATACCAGCTTTCATTTGCATCTGCACTACCTCAGCCATTTTGTAAGTTTTTACATGGGGTCGCAATCGATGTACATCCCCACCTACCATTTCAATCATGAGCTTAATGTTGCTGGCGACTTTATCTGCATCTATTAATAGCGCTGGACTGTCCAATGGATCCAACCCTTCAATTTTTTCCCAATCATCAATATGTCCCATGTTTTGTTTGATTAAAAAAGCGTTTACAGCCATTACGAATTTCGCAATATCTATTTACATGACTTCAAGATGGTAAATCCACCAATAAAAATAAAGATTAACAAGCTAAGTTATTCGAAATGGCTAGGGGATCGATTAAAAAGCTTTTCGGTATTTGAAATCCCGAATGCCGATAAAAGGGATTTGTAATCCGTGAATTTTTAAAGGGATAGAATGGATCTTTTCAGGAATGAGTTAAAGCTTTTTTAATGAATGGAGAAATTACTGCTTGTAGTAGACAAACTAAAAATTTGTAGTTGGAAGACTTTATGAACCAGACATCCCGGATTATATAATTTTCAGGATTCGAAAAGGAAACAACAGTATACCAATAATAATTTTTCCAAAGGCCAAAAACGTAAACCCAATGATTTTGAAAGGCAATAGTACTAGCCAAATTAATGGGTATAAAAAAAGCAAAAGCAATGCCAGCGGCCAGCAGATTACCCATAGGATACACCATAAAATCAAAGTCAATAATAAGCGCATACGGTCTTTTTAAATTTTCCGTCGCAACTATTCTGCCATGAATATATATATCTGTATATCAGTCATTTGATATCTGAAAAATTTCATTGGTTATTCATTTATGAACATATTACCGTTCGGAATCGTGCATATTTTTCTGACACCTCTTTATATATGAAAATTGCTACTAAACATTACATTTAAGTCCAAGCCTTTCTTCATCCTAAATCAACGAGTACCATTGAAATTTCGTAAAATACTATATAAATATATATAGTTCCTTGTTGATCCTTAAATGAAGGATTTGATGATTTGTAAAAATCATAATTTTTTTTCGAACAACGGCTAATGGCAGCAGCCGGTTTTTAAATATTTAAATCCTGCAAAATGAAAACTATAGATAAAAACAGCAGGGTGACCCGATTCAAGGAGCAGAAACTTCTGAACGAGGGTGGACAGCACCTGTTGGTTGAAAACCCAACCAAGGCTCAAAAATTGTTACCTGGCAGTAAGCCAGGCTCAACGAGTCTGATTTCCGAATTAATAAAGATCAAGTCTGATAAATTTAGCAAAAACCAGGTCATGCACTATTTGTATGCCAGTATTGGGTTTTGCTTGAGCTGGGTTTTGATTATTGGAGCCTTCGAATTGAAAATGTCTGATCAGGTTTCTGTGGTAGAAATTTCATCAGGCCCAATGCATGATGAACTGTTGGTTGAAATACCAGTAACTGAGCAACCCCCTCCACCCCCACCGATGGTTGCGGCGGATCAGATAATAGAGGTTTCTGATGAGCAAATCATTGAGGAGATTGAAGTCACACTCGATATAGAAATGACTCAGGATACTCGGATAGAGGAGGTAGTTGTAAGCAACTTTGTAATAGACAAACCAAAAGCAGAGGTTGCGGATGAGATATTCACCATAGTAGAGCAGCAGCCGTCGCCGGTTGGTGGTATGCAGGCCTTCTACAAATATGTAGGAGAAAACATGGAATATCCACCCAGAGCACTGCGCATGGGTGTGCAAGGTAGGGTATTTGTGCAATTTGTGGTGGAGCGTGACGGCACACTGACAGATGTGCAAGTCGTGAGAGGAATAGGTGCAGGTTGCGATGAAGAGGCCATACGTGTGGTTCAAAACTCTCCTAAATGGGAGCCAGGAAAACAACGTGGTCGTCCGGTGCGGGTGCGCATGGTGCTGCCGATTTTATTTAAACTCTACTAAGTGTGATGGCTAAGGCCGCTTTAAAAAGCGGCCTTTTTATGATTTTTTCATTAATTTGCTGACCGTATATTCGATACGTCGCAGCATTTTTAGTAATAAATGCATAAACCTTGCGCCATACTTTTAGGTTGAAATCTAAGTACAAACACACGAATGAGAAAAACTGGAATAGTTGGGGCGGGTATTGCCGGCATTGCCACCGCCATAAGATTAGCCGTCAAAGGCTATGATGTAGATGTATTTGAGGGAAATACCTATCCCGGCGGCAAGCTCACACAATTTACCAATCAAGGCTTTCGGTTCGATGCTGGCCCTTCTTTGTTTACCCTTCCTACATTGGTTGATGAACTTTTTCAACTGGCTGGTAAAAAACCGACTGCATATTTTAGCTATGAAAAATTGGAGGTAAACTGTCATTACTTTTTCGAAGACGGACTTTCGCTCAAGGCCTATGCTGATGTGAATGACTTCGCCAAAGAAGTAAATGAAAAAACAGGTGAAGATCCCGAAAACGTTAAAAAAGCTTTGCGAAAAAGTGCATTTCTGTATGAGACCCTTTCAGAACTATTCATGTTCCGATCCATCCATAGGCTTTCTACTTTCATCAATAAAAAAGCATTGCGGGCATATTTACGTATGCCGCGGCTAGACTTTCTGCGAACCCTCCATCAGGCCAACCAAGCCCGTTTTAAGGATCCACGCATGGTGCAGTTTTTCAATAGATTTGCCACTTATAATGGTTCCAATCCTTATGAAACACCGGCTACCTTGAGTATAATACCGCATCTGGAATTCAACATTGGCGCTTACCTGCCCAAAGGCGGCATGCACAGCATTACCCAAAGTTTGTACGAGCTGGCTTGCGAACTTGGAGTGAATTTTCATTTTTCTGCACCCGTAAGTGAAATCACTTGTGAAAAGGGCAAGGTTACCGGATTGATCGCCAAGGATCAAGCTTATGCATTTGACCTGGTGGTGAGCAACATGGATGTTGTAAATACCTATCGCAAGCTTTTGAAGGATGTAAAACCTCCGGAGAAAATATTAAACCAGCCCAAATCGAGCTCTGCCCTGATTTTTTACTGGGGTATCAAAGCAGAATTTCCAGCATTGGATTTGCATAATATTTTCTTTTCAGACAATTATGAAGAGGAGTTTAAATGCATTTTCGAAAAGAAGGTCATTTCCGAAGACCCAACAGTTTACATAAATATCAGCTCAAAATATGTCCCTCAGGATGCTCCGGCAGGATGTGAAAACTGGTTTACCATGATAAATACCCCTAATAATACCGGGCAAGACTGGGACAAATTAATTGCTGAGGCTAGACAAAATATCATTAAGAAAATTAGCAGAATGACTGGCCAGGATATTGAGCCCTTGATTGTTTGTGAGCAAATACTGGAACCCCGAACCATTGAGTCTAAAACGTCATCTGCCCAGGGCGCTTTGTATGGCAATAGCAGCAACAATCGCTATGCGGCGTTTTTGCGCCATGCCAATGCCGCTTCTAAAGTAAAAGGACTGTATTTCTGTGGAGGAAGTGTACACCCGGGTGGAGGCATTCCGCTCTGCCTCTCATCAGCCAAAATTGCTGCTTCTTTGATAATTGAAGCTGAAAGGTCAAAGGTCAAAGGTGAAAGCTCAAAGAAGATGACTAGCTCGAAGCTGGAAGGCTGAGAGCTGAGAGCTCGGAGGACAATTAGCTCAAAGCTTGTCTGCTGCAAGCAGCGTCAAAGCTTGCCTGCCGATAGGCAGGGTGAAAGCTCGTAGTTCGTAGCTCATCAATCATCATTCATCATTTCGTAATTTTTAATTCGTAATTTTTAATTATTCTACACCAAATCCATTTGAGCATCTGATACTTCGATGTTGTGAAATACCTTTTGAACATCGTCATTATCTTCGAGTGCATCAATCAGTTTCATCACTTTCTGAAATGCTTCGTCATCTAGCGAAACTGTTGTATTGGGTACGCGCTGCAATTCAGCTTCTTCTACCTCTATGCCCATTTCATCAAGTTTCTTCTGGATGCTGCCAAAGTCGGTCATATCGCAGGTCACGTTGATGTAATCCTCATCCACTTCGGCATCTTCAGCACCGGCATCTATAATTTCAAGCATAAATTCATCTTCATCCATTCCGGCAGGTTTTAGAATGCTGAAATTTCCTTTTCTGCTAAAAATAAATTCCAACGAACCATTGGTGCCCAGGCTGCCACCATACTTGGAAAAAATAGCTCTGACGTTTGAAACAGCGCGATTGTTGTTATCCGTTGTGCATTCTACAAAAACAGCCACGCCATTTGGCCCATAGCCTTCAAAGGTCACTTCAAAATACTCGGTAGCATCGGCGCCAGTAGCCTTTTTTATAGCCCTTTCAATATTGTCTTTGGGCATATTTTGACCTTTGGCATTTTGTACTGCCAGCCTCAACCTAGGGTTATTATCTACTTCTCCACCGCCCAGACGGGCAGCAATTGAAATTTCTTTTATGAGTTTGGTAAATATTTTTCCTCTTTTGGCGTCTATAGCACCTTTCTTTCTCTTGATGGTTGCCCATTTACTATGTCCTGACATGCTTGATATGTTTTACTTAGGGTGCAAAAATAAACTTTCTGACCAATTCAACTGAAAAGATAAATCAATTAATTGTATAATTTTTCTTTGTAAATGCTCTCATCGCGTTTGAGCATGGCGTGCTTGTACCATACATTGAGCACCACGCCCAATAAGACCAGCGCCATACCGGCATATACAGCCCAATTGAAATGCTCATCGAAAAATATATAGCCAAATCCTAAAGCATACAAAATACCCAGGTAGCGAACACTCGACACTTTTGAAACCTCATCTTGCTGATAGGCTTTAGTCATATACAATTGTGCTATATGCGTGAGTATGCCCACGGCCAAAAGTACTAACCAGTCTGTACCCACGGGTGTGGTCCAGTGGAACAGGCAAAATATCCCTGTAAAGGGCAAAGTCACCATGGGGAAATACATCATGATCACCAGGGGGTGTTCGCTGGTATTGAGCTTGCGGATAATATTAAAAGCCATGGCCGAAGTGAGCGATGCCAAAATACCGAGCAATAAATCAAAATTTGTAATACGGGCATCAAAGCCTCTGATAAATACCACACCCGCAAAAGACATGGCAAAAAAGATCCATTGTACCCATGCTACTTTTTCGTTATTGAGAAAAATTCCCATAATCGTAGTAAAAATGGGCGCCAAAAAAACCAGCACATTGGCACTGGCCAGGGGTATTTCCTGCATCAGTCTAAAATACAAAATCAATGAAATGGAACCGGTAATACCCCTGAGTAGGAGCAGTTTTTTATTGTTCCCCCAGATGGGAATGTTGCCTTTTTTAAGAAATGCGTAACTGAGTACCAGTGTGGCTATTGACCTGAAAAATACAATTTCAACGGCAGGTATATGGGGCAACAATTTCACGCAGACGTTCATCAGCGCAAAAAACAAAGTTGCTACCATCATGTACACTACACCCTTGCTCATCCGTATCGACTATTTCAGCGCAATTTAGTGTTTAGTCGATGAATAGTTTAAAATATTCTTAAGTAATGAGCAAAACAAATGGATTTTGATTGAAGAGAATTTCAGATAGTAATAAAGTATTATAATTATTTAGATCTTGAATGGATATTGATAATTTTAATCCGGCTACACAACCAAAATAATAACCATATTCGATATAAACCTTTACTACTTTCGCAATGTTAGCTTTACACAAACAGATCATTCACTCGAATCCACTTAATATACATTGGCTAAATTACTTGATTTTAATTAGCACATTGATCGCTTTTGGTGTGGGTTGTAGCACAGATAAACCCAAGGAAGAAGCTCCTGGACTACCCAATATAGTAATTATATTTACAGACGATCAGGGATATCAGGATTTAGGTTGCTTTGGCTCTCCAAATATCAAAACACCTCATATCGACAAGATGGCTTCTGAGGGTGTTAAATTTGATAATTTCTATGTTGCCCAGGCTGTTTGTTCTGCTTCAAGAGCAGCACTACTCACAGGTTGCTATTCTAACAGGGTTGGTATTCATGGCGCTCTTGGGCCTGGTAGTGAGATCGGTTTGCATCCAGATGAAATGACCATAGCTGAAACATTGAAACCTATGGGCTATACTACTGCTATATTTGGAAAATGGCACTTGGGGCATCATCCACAATTTCTTCCAACGGCACAAGGTTTTGACAAGTATTATGGCATCCCTTACTCCAATGACATGTGGCCACATCATCCGGAACGTCCTGGAGGCTTTCCACCATTACCAATATATGAAAATGATCAAATTATAGATACACTGCACTATGATCAAAGTTTTCTTACTACTACATTGACAGAAAAAGCTGTAGCATTTATTACAGAAAATAAGGAAAATCCTTTTTTCCTTTATTTGGCACATCCTATGCCTCACGTGCCATTGTTTGTGTCAGATAAATTCAAAGGCAAATCAGAACGTGGATTGTATGGCGATGTGATTATGGAAATTGACTGGTCTGTAGGTCAGGTGCTCGGTGCCCTAAAAAGCAATGGGTTGGATGAAAATACTTTGGTAATTTTTACTTCGGACAATACCCCTGGCTATCTTACAGCGGGCACTCTGGTAGTGCGCTACCGCTGCGTGAAGGCAAAGGCACAGCATGGGAAGGTGGAGTTAGAGTCCCTTGTGTTATGCGCTGGCCTGGTATGATTCCTGCCGGATCAGTGCAACATGAGCCAGCTATGACCATAGACTTGCTTCCAACTATAGTTCAACTTACCGGTGCTACGCTACCCGCTCACAAAATAGACGGACTCGATATTTGGCCTTTGATAACTATGGAAAAAGGTGCGAAATCGCCTCATGAAGCTTATTTTATGTATTACAATCGCAATGAATTACATTCAATATTATCTGGAGAATGGAAGCTGTATCTACCGCACAGTTATCGAACCTTAAAGCCCGATCAGGATTTTAAAGATGATGGTATTCCAAATAAATATGAAATGGTAAAAGTTGAGGAACCGGAATTGTATAATCTGAGAAAGGATATATCTGAAAAAGAAAATCTGGCAGCCTCTAATCCACAAATTGTAGAAAAAATGATGGAACTAGCTGAAAATGCCAGAGCTGATATGGGAGATGCTTTGATAGATCGTGAAGGAGCAAACTTGAGAGAGCCTGGAAGAATCATGAATTGATAGCCGAGTACTTGCAGAATATAATCTCGGTTAAAAAAACCTGCCTGAAATATCTTCAAGCAGGTTTTTTTGAATTTTAAAGCTAGTAACGTCTGAGGTTAATCTTTTTTCACCGAACTACCATCGTTTTTGTCTATTTCTACTACTGCATCGCCTCGGTATCTTACATTACTTGCTCCACGAGATAGTACTTTAAGTTCCTGGCTGGCAAATACGCGAACCGAAGCTGCCTGATTGGTTTCGATGGAGGCTTCCTCCGCTTTAAAGTCATAGGCAAATAACTTGGCGCCATCATCTACTTTCGCATCCAGCATATTTCCTGTACCACTTAGCACAAGTTTGGATTTTCCTTGTACGTTCAATTTCAAATTTTCAGACTTGATGTCAAGTTCTAAAAATGCAGCATCTTTAAGCTCAGCCTCAAATAATCCCGAACTAAATCCGGCAATATTTGCTTTACTGTTATCAGAAAAATGAACCTTAGACAGCTCTGGCACAGAGATATATACCCTGAGTTTACCATCTCTGTTTAGAAGTTCAAAAATATCGCCTTTGTAGTGCACGTTAAGACGATCCCCATTTTTCGTTACTTCTACATTCTTCACATCGCTTTGTCTGCCATTTACAATCACTTCAAAAGCATCGCCCCTACGAATTTTTACATCAAAGTGACTGCCGATTTCCAACTCATAAAAATTGGCAATATCATAGGTTTTGAAATATCCTCTAATCTCTTTCAGGTCTATGCCACTATCGCTTGGTTCAGGAGTTTTAACATCAAGTTCGCAATTCAGGCAATTCAGGCCATTATCATCAAATTCCCATATTCTATCATCAGACATGTGGTCGTTTCTGAAACCTTTGCGATAGAGATAGTTTCCAAGAAGCACGCGCATTTCGGGTTCTATGATAAATTTCTGACCTTTTGGCATCAACATGTTTATTGTGAGTTCTTGAACTCTATATCTGGCATTTTCTTTAAACTTGGCACCTGTATCAAAAACCAGTATGGAATCATTTTGTGTGAAGTTATAAGAAAGCATTCTGGCGTTTTCAACGGCATCTTCACGATCGCGTCCAACGGCTTGAAAGCTGGTTTCTACCACTAATTTATCCTCATCATGTTCACGAATGTTCATCGATACTTCTGAGAATGGCGACCCACTCGCTTTGTTAGCTCGGAGTACTACTACTTTCTTTTTCAAATCGTAGGTTTGCGAACTGCTATGCTGACCATATGTATTGAACTGTCGTATAATTGGAGGTATGGAAGCACTGAGTACTGCAATGGCCACAACCCATACTGCCAATATCGACCAACCCAGTTTACTGCTTATGGTGAGTCGTTTAAGGGCTATAGAAAATCCAACTATAGCAATAACCATAAACGGTATGATAAGGGTAAACAATAAGGCAATGCCTGGTAGAAAACGGATATCTTCTTTTAAAATAACCAAAGGAATATTATAGATCATTTCTACATCGCCAGCGGCTATTACACCCAAAAATACACCAGTTGCTACTATCAGCGCTACAATTACAGATATACCAATAATGATTAGTATAATACCTATTATTACCCTTAATGCTTCTACAAAAAAGTGCAATAAAGGCCCGGTAGATTTACCAAGAAAATCAAAAATAGCCGCAATGAGTCTAAATGGGAATAACAGTATTTTTACAATTAAATTTTCTTCCCCTTCTTTTACATTCAAGCTTTTCTTTACGGTAGACTCTATATTGCTCAAAGTAACAGGTTGGCCTTCCATTTCCATTTTATCGGTGATAGTTTTGGCTACTGGCAATATTATCCAAAGTATAATATAGAGTATCAGACCAGCACCTCCAGCAAACAACAGACCTACAAATAGCAATCTAATAAGGACTACATCTACACCGAAGTAAGCAGCCATACCCCCTGCTACACCTCCCAGGACTTTCCCTTCTGGATTTCGAAACATCTTCTTAGCCCTTTTCTCGTTTTTGAGCTCACTGTTTCCAGGCACGATTATCCACATTAGTACATAAAAAATAAATAGTATTGGGATTATGGTTGGAGAATAATTCACAATAAAAAAGAGCAGAATATAAAACAACCTAACCCAAAGCGCATCAATATTGAAATAATATGCAATACCAGATAAGACACCGCCAAGTAGCTTTCGGTTCAAATCGCGATATAGCCTGTTGGTAGTTGAGGCATCGCGGTAGTTTGACTGTTCATCGCTTTCATCATTGCTTACATCAGCCAGGGAGGTAAAACCCGGGCCTTCCTCTGCGGCTTGAAAATCACGAATGGAACCCATGGTAGAAATAAGGCTATTCACATCTTCGAAAGTGATGACCTGCTTTCCATTTTTTAATTTGGAAAGAAAAATTTCTGCAATGCGCCCTTCAATATCGGCTATAATCTCATGACTATCGTCAAATGCTGAAAAATACCGATTTATGGAATCCAGGTACATTTTGAGCGGCTCATAACCATCCTCCTCGATGTGAAAAATTATGCCGCTTATATTTATACTTATATTCTTTTTCATACTATTAAATTCGATTTTTAAAACTAATTCCCTCTGGTATTATTCAGTTTCTGTCTTTTCTACAGGTTTTATAATGTTATTGGTAGAATTCATGAGTTCTTTCCAGGTTTGATCGAGCTTATTTAAAAAACCCTTACCCTTTGTAGTGAGGCGATAATATTTTCTTGGCGGCCCTCCTGATGATTCTACCCATTTGTATTCTAAAAGACCAGCTTTTCTGAGTCTGGTAAGCAAAGGATACAAGGTACCCTCTACCACTGCTATCCTAGCTGAAGTTAGCTCCATGATCATGTCCGAAGCATAAACCTCACCTCTTGAAATTATGTGCAAAATGCAAAATTCTAGTATCCCTTTTCGCATTTGCACCTGGGTGTTTTCGACTTTCATATTCATTTTGTTTTTTTATTGTTACTGCCTTAAGCAGTGTAGCTTGCTATACACAGTACCCGTTGTCATCCATTAGCTTGCCATCTATCAGTACTCAATTTATATGCCATCTCAAGAGATTAGTTATTAACTATCTGATAAACAAATAATTAAATATTTACATGAAGCAATATAGCCTTAAGAAATATAGTCCTATGTTCGAAATCGATACAATAAACTGTTCGAAAACATCACCATTTTATTCATTGAACATTCTAATCAAATTAGATTACTAGCATTTTCACCTATCATTATTTAATATATAGTGGCAAATCAGTAAACCCGGCCAAAGCCATTTATTGGCAGTACTTAAACTATTAAGAAAAAATTTTGAGTGTACATTGTCGACACTCAACGAAGAAGATTCATCTAAAAAAATACTTTTGTTAGAATTAGAAGATGTTAAAACTATTTTAATGCAACCACTTTTGGAAGTCTTTTTACAGTATCTGATTTTGCACTTCTCTACTGTAGAAAACTTTCCACTGTATAAGCAGAATTTTAATACAAATTATGCTATTTTGATCTAAAACTTTCATTTGAATGAATGCTTATACAACAGGACTTTAAATGTACAGTATGCCAATATTTTATTGATTAATTTGCATTCAGTTTAGACAAAATATCGCATGCCAATTTCATGAATAAACATTCATTCATTTTCATCATTGCTTTGCTACTTAGCATAAATCTTAAAGCGCAAATATCTGCGCCTAAATATAGCAATGAGTTTTTGTCTATTGGAGTAGATGCCAGAGCCTTGGGCATGGGTCGATCTGTGGTAGCCAATGTCAATGATGTGACAGCTGCCTACTGGAACCCTGCCGGACTCACAGGTTTGGAAGAAAAATACGAAGCCTCACTAATGCATGCTGTATATTTTGCAGGTATAGCCAATTTCGATTATGTAGGTTTTGCTACCAAAACAGATTCTTTAAGTACACTGGCAATTTCGGCCATTCGATTTGGCATAGATGATATACCTGATACTCGGTTTTTGTACGATGCCAATGGTGCTGTCAATTACGATAACATACGATTCTTTTCAGCAGCAGATTATGCTTTCCTTTTTTCCTATGCACGTCGAATGCCCAAGCTCAATAACCTAAAGCTAGGCGCAAGTTTCAAAGTCGTGCACAGAGTAGCCGGTCAGTTTGCCAATGCTTGGGGCTTCGGTCTTGATGCCGGAGCACAATATGAACACAAAGGCTGGCAGCTTGGCCTTATGCTTCGTGATGTCACAGGCACCTTCAATGCATGGGCGCACAATCCAGAGATGGTTGCAGACGTCTACCGCCAAACCGGCAATGAAATACCAGAAAACTCGCTAGAAATTACTTTGCCTCGAGCAATATTGGGCATCGGTCGATATATGCATTTATCCGAAAAATTTGCCATGCAAGCCGAACTCAACATGGAAATTACGACTGATGGCAAAAGAAATGTACTTATCAATCCTGGCAGATTATCAGTTTCACCTATGGGTGGGTTAGAACTAAACTACGCCCGAACAGCCGCTTTTCGTTTGGGTGTTGGGGAGTTTCAGCAATTTACCAACCCTGGTGGTGGCAAACAGTGGAGTTATTTACCTGCAGCAGGGATAGGCATCAAAATCAAATCGGTACATATAGATTATGCATTGTCCGATATAGGCAATCAATCGCAGTCTCCTTATTCACATATTTTTTCATTAAAGGCTAGATTCAAAGATGGGCAGCGCAAATAGGGGTCTTTTGTATTTTATGGTTGCTATGGGTCTGTTTTGCAGTACTAGCCCTGTTGTATATGCTCAAGGCAATACCTGGATAAATAATAATCAGGTTTACTTCAAAATAAAAACTGCAAAAGATGGCTTGTATAGAATCACCTATAATGATCTGGTAGAAGCAAATTTTCCAGTTTCGATCGTAGACCCACGTCGTTTGCAACTTTTTCACAGGGGTGTTGAGCAGGCAATTTTTGTTGAAGGGCAGCTCGATGCTCGCATCGATCCCCAGGATTACATCGAATTTTATGGTAAGGTAAATGACGGCACACTCGATCGTGAACTCTACATGGAAGATGCCGCGCAACCCCATAATGCTTACAATATTTACAGTGATAGTGTTGCCTATTTTCTAACCTGGAGTCTCAATCAAAATGGGCGCCGAATGAGCGCCTACAAAGAAAATAATGTTGAAAATCTTCCCATTGCTCCTTATGCATTTAAGCAAAAAACTTTGCTGCAAACAAGCAATTACAGTGGTGGCAGGCATTATCCACTAGGATCAAGGAGCGCAGAAACCCTTCGTAGTGATTTTGATTTTGGCGAAGGTTGGACAGGGCCAAGTATTAGAAAAGACAACAGTCAGACCTTTGAGCTACAATTGGACGAGGCTTTCAGAACTGGCCCAGTACCCGAACTCAAAATGATACTTGCAGGTCGCAATAACTTGCCACACAGAGCCGAAATCTTTGTAGGATCTTCACTAAGCACCTTGCGAAGTGTAGGCTTGGCTACCGCAGAGTATCATGATCATTTCAGTTTTACTACCGCGCTGGCATGGAGTGATGTAAGTGCCAGTGGTGTGCTTTTTGTCCGTATGCTGGTAAGAGGCTATGAAAACAGTGACCCGGACTTTATTTCGGTTTCTTTGGTTCAGGTAAAATATCCCGGCAATTGGAATCAACAGGGACTTGGCTTCAAAAAGTATGAAGCTCCGGAAAATCCAAGTGGAAAAACCTATGTGGAAATGGCCAATGTGCCCGCCAATGCTCAATTGTTAGATATTACACAATCAGATGCGCCCATTCGTATTGGGTACAATATTGTAGGCTCGGGGATCAACGCCATAGTGCAGTCGACCAACTCTGTTCGTCGATTAGTTTTGTGTGCCGAAATAAACCAAGGATCGAAGCTAAAAAAGGTCGACTTCAGGCAGATCAATCCAGCCAATCATAATTATTTAATCATTACGCATCCACGAATGCGACTTGCTGCCGGTGGGTACCAAGACCCTGTAGAGGCTTATGCAGCTTATAGAGCATCGACCATCGGTGGCGCTTTTGACACACTCACAGTCAATATCGATCAACTGTACGATCAGTTTTCATATGGCGAAAAAACACCATTGGCCATTCGAAATTTCATAAAATTTATGGCAGCCGCTCAACCAGAAAGGCCCCACTTATTTCTGATTGGCAAGGGACTTACGCCCAATTACAATTCGCACCGAGAAAATCAACAGACGGAGGCTATAATCGATTTGGTACCTACGGCTGGTTACCCCGGTAACGATATGCTATTTTCGACCGAAATCAACGGCAGTGGCTTCACACCATATTATGCCACAGGCCGGTTAGCTACCACTAACTCGCTACAAGTAGCCAACTATCTCAGTAAAATCATCGAAACAGAATCGATGCCATACGATGACCTGTGGCGAAAAGGTATAGTGCATTTAAGCGGTGGAAGGGGTGTAACTGAGCAAACAGCTTTTCGAAGCTATGTAGATCAATTTAGAGCGGTAGCCATTGAAAATTATTTTGGCGCAGCTGTAACCACACAAAGTAAAAAAACCAATAATAGCACCGAACTGATCAATATTTCTCAAGAAGTAAACAATGGAAAATCTCTGATTACTTTCTTTGGCCATTCGGGTGCAGTAGGCACGGATATTGAAATTGGATTTGCTAGTAATGATGAACTTGGCTATCGCAACAAAGGCAAATACCCTGTTATACTTGTGAATGGCTGTAATGCCGGCGATACCTTTTTTAAAGGTTATGGTTTTGGAGAAGACTGGATTGCCACTCCCGATAGAGGTGCCAAAGCTTTTTTGGCTCATACCAGTGTTGGCATTTCTACCTATCTCAGACAGTATACCAACATTTTTTATGCTACTGCCTTGGGCGATAGCTTGTTTATAAATAAAGGTATAGGTGACATACAAAGAGAAATTGGCCTTAGATATCTGGATATTTTTCCACCCACAGCCATACATATTACCCAGATACAGCAGATGTCATTGCAGGGTGACCCGGCCATAAAATTGTTTGCTGCCGAAAAACCCGACTATGCTTTATCTGAGAGTCAGGTATTCGTTAGTAGTAATGATGGTCAGACGGTCAATGCTTTTTCAGAATCATTTGAACTTGGCATAGCGGTAAAGAACTTTGGCATGGCTACCACAGATTCTGTTGAAATTATAGTTCGTCGCACCTTAAGCAATGGCACTTTAGAAATTTATGGCCCTATAACATACCCACCGGTATTTCATGCCGACACATTATTTGTCACCATACCTGGTAGTGGACAGGTTAGCTATGGCAATAATCAGTTTGATATTAGCATTGCAATAGTGGATAATAAACCCGAGCTAAGCACACAAAACAACCGCATTATATATAACTTTTTTATGCCTTTGGGTGGTGTTTCATGTTTGTATCCCAGCGATCTTTCTGTGGTGTCATCAAATCAGATAAGCCTATATGCACAATCATTAAATCTGCTTACTGGCAATAGAATGTATGAGTTTGAGCTCGATACATCCAGATTTTTCAACAGCCCGATCAAAAAAAGAACCACCCTACAGGCTAAAGCTTTAGCAAAATGGCAAACCGAATTATTTAACCAAATTACTGCAAAAGATTCCTTGGTCTTCTACTGGCGTAGCCGCTTCGCTGATCCCAGACCTGGTGAACTCGCAAGCTGGGATGTTCGATCTTTTATGTACATCAATGAGCACCCACTAGCTTGGAACATGGCGCATTTTCAGCAATTCGGGCAAATACAAGGCCAGGGCATTATTGCAGATCAAGATAGCAGAACCTGGAAATTTGAGAATTTCACCACCAATATTCGCGTTCAATCTTCCGGCATAGAAAGTAGTGAAGCAGGACAAGCTTTACTGGAGATTAATGATGTCGCTTATATTTTCTCTACAAGACTGTGTACCAACAATTCTGTAAATATGGTGGCTTTCGAAAGTACCACCACATCTCCCTATTTGGGCGTACGCTTTTCTGCATTTGATGGACTCGACAGAAGATCTTGTGGACGTGTGCCCAATGTCATAAATAATTTTTTGAATAGTGAAATAACCGGAGCCCAACGCTATATAGAATTATACATAAATGCCATAGATAACGGTGATTATGTATTGCTTTTCACACTTGGAGATGTACTGTTCGAAACCTGGCCTGAATCGACTATCGCAAAACTGGCAGAAATAGGTGTAGATCCTACAGATTTACAGCAACTTGAAAATGGGCAACCATTGATTATTTTGGGTAAAAAAGGTGGTGATGTCGGTTCTGCCATTTTCATCACAGCACCCGAAGGAGAAGAGGCCAAAGAAGCTACCATTGAATTGAATGAAGAAATTAATGGCTTTTTTGATAACGGCATCCTCAGCAGTCCTGTGGTAGGCCCGGTAAAATCATGGGGCGCTTTGCACTTTGAAGCGACCAAGCCTGTAGGCTACCCTGGTGAACTTGCGGTTGACGTTATTGGAATAAATAGTCTCAATCAAGAAACAGTATTAAGGCAGGATATAAACACTTTTCCCGCTGATCTTTCAGATATCAATGCCCTGCAATACCCTAGTCTGAAGCTAAAGTTGTCGATAGAAAATTTTGATGATGATAAAGTCGTGCAATTAAAAAAATGGATGATAACCTATGAGGGCTTACCAGAAGGCATACTACTACCACAATTCGAAACCGATGAATTGCCTCTATTAAAACAAGAAGGAGAAGACCTGTCTGTGGCCTTTATTTTTGAGAACGTTTCAGCGATTCCCTATACCGATTCGTTAATGGTTCGTTTTAATGTGTTCAATTCAACAGAATCTATTACCTACAGAGATAGTCTGCGAATAGTGGCGCCCAAATCTCGAGAGGCTGTTGCTTTTGATACAGAGCTTAGCACCATTGGGCGCGAAGGTGACAATTCTCTGATGGTACAGGTAAATCCCCAAATATTTCCTGAGATAAGTTATACCAACAACAGAATTGATTTAAACCCTTTTTACAAGGTAGAAAGCGACAACATCAGTCCTTTACTTGAAGTGACTATAGATGGTCGGTTTATTCTCGATGGAGAAATCGTTTCGCCTACACCCCGCATATTGATGCGCATGAAAGACAATAACAGAGTAAGACCAAAGACTGATACATTGGGCATGGAGGTATCATTAAAAAAACCCTGTGCTACCTGCCAATACGAGAAAGTGGCTTTTTCTAATCAAAGTATTCGCTGGACACCCGCATCTGAAGACAATGATTTTTCAATAGAATATGAACCTGAAGATCTCGAAAATGGCATGCACAGCCTGCGGGTTATGATGCGTGATGCAAGTGGTAATGAGATTGGCCCCGAGCCCTTTCAAGTA
>DAIQNU010000003.1:0-13448 GCA_036788235.1 Cyclobacteriaceae bacterium | reverse complement strand
TACCAATTTTTATCCTTACCCCAATCCTTTCTCGACTTCGGTTAAGTTTGTTTTTACCCTTACTGGAGCAAACATTCCCGAAAATTTCATTATTCAGATAATGACCATATCGGGTAGAATAGTACGAGAGATAAGTGCAGATGAAATAGGCCCTATTCGAATAGGAAATAACATAACTCAATATGCCTGGGATGGAAGGGATGAGTTCGGAGATCAACTCGCAAATGGGGTATATCTTTATAAGGTAAAATTTGATACTAAACAAGATACACCAGAGCATAGAAGCACAAGTGGAGACAGAGCATTTAAAAAAGGCTTTGGTAAGTTGTACCTATTGAAGTAAAAACAAGCTTATATTTGTATTTTATTAATGATTATTTTGAAATGCAAGAACTACAAAGCAAAGACGATCAGGAGATAAATTGGAAGCGATTGGGGGCATTTGCCGTAGGTTTTGCCCTATTGTTGTTGGTATATAGATATTTTACAGACACTATTACTGCCAAATCTTCAACTAAAAAAATATACGAAAGTGCATGGAGTGAGCATACGCTTGGCATCGATAGTTCCATATTAATATCCAGCCCGGTTGATTTTGCGCACAAAGTTATCGATCCGAGTTCAACTGGGTTTCCCTCTTTAATTGCTGCTGAAAGTTATCAATACCAATCTTATGGCAATATAGAAATTATGTTGAATCTGATGCTTTATCAGGACAATGAAGCGCCAACATTAGAAGGAGCTGCTGATGGTTCATTGCACGAAGTAGAGCATATTCAAGGAATACAGCAGCTTGAATATATTGAAGACAAGCTTACTAAAAACAGTGTAGAAGGCATACATCAGCATGGTACCTTTGTCTTACAAGCCGTTAAATATCATTTTAGTAATATCATTTTTATGGCAGATCACAAAATGTGGCAGCTTAGCCTTACTTATGCATCCGAAGATGATTATGCCAAACAAATCGCAGATAGAATGGTTAATTCTTTCACTGTAAAACCTTAGTTTGCTGTCATTTACCTTACAATAATTATTACATTGCATCGCTATATTTAGGTGCTTCATATCATTCAGCTATTTTTGTTGTTGTCTTTAAATTTTTATATGCCTGGTACCAGCAAGTATTTATTATTACTCATACTAATTATTTGTATATGCCCATTTATTTTACATGCGCAAAATACGGCAGAAGAAATAGATAGCTTGCGAATTCGGACTGTGAGGCACATTATCAACAAAAGTTTAAAACAAAATACTTCCTATCTAGACCAAGTCAGTGATTCGATAATCGACACACAAAGCAAAGAAGGTAGCTGGCCAGATGTACAATACCAAAAAGAAACTGCTGAGCAATTTGATCCTATAATTCACTTTGTAAGGCTCAGGCAGATGGCCATTATGCACCGGACAAGAAAAGATCAAGGCAAATCGGAGCAGCGGCAATTAACTCGAAAAATCTTTAATGCTTTAGTGTATGCAAATTCGATTGATTTGCGTGCCTACGATCGCAAATGGAATATGATCATAATTCCTGAAATGATGCGAGAGATTTTACTGCTCTTAGACGATGATATTTCTGAACTTCTCAGGGATCAAAGTTTGACAAATACAGAAAGCAGGATATATCCGAATAATATTGAAGAAAGCCTAGGACAAATCAAAATTTACTGGCTAAATGCCATGATTTCCAAAAGCCATGAAAATGCAGAATCGGTAGTAAATCAAATAAAAGCTTTGGCCAAATACTCAAGTGGCGACGGAATCCAAAGCGACTTTAGCTTTCATAATGGCGGACCTTATTTACACTCAGGTGCCGCTGGCATAACTTTTTTAAATGAGCTTTTGAAGATTGCACTTTTTTGTAATAACACCACACTAGAGTTTGAAGACGCACATTATGATGTATTATTAGATTTTCTCCTGGAAGGGCACCAATGGATGCTGGCTGGCGGAAAATATGATCCGCGGGCGCGTGCTGAAAAAATAAGTGATAAAAACTACAGCCTGCAACCCATGTACCAATCATTTGAAATTCTGAAAGAGCTAAACCTTTGGAATGATGAGCTGGAACACTTAGAGCTACGAACAAAAAACAAAATCCAAGCTTTGCAGGGTGGCCCAATAGGGAATCGGTACTTCTGGAAATCAGACATGATGGTTCATCGAAGAAACAAATATTATGCGGCGATTAAAACGATTTCACTTCGCACACTCAGCTCAGGTAGTTATGGCGTAGAAGGATTACAAAACTACTACCTATCCGATGGCAGCATGATGATATTAAAAGAAGGCGATGAATATGAAGGTCTGTTTCCGCTGTGGGATTGGCGAAAAATACCTGGAGTAACCAATGAGCAAAATAAATTGCTGCCGCCAATTGAAAAGCCAAAGCGTGGAATGAATGAGTTCTCGGGCGGGGTATCAGACGGACATTCGGGTATGGTAGCCATGCAATACGATAAAGACTCTGTAAAAGCGAATAAGTCTTGGTTTCTTTTTGATGATGCCATTGTGTGCCTTGGTGCTGGTTTAAAACTAAATTTATATGGGCTTTTCGGCACTACTGTAGAGCAAAGCAGATTAAAAGGCAACCTTAGTTATGGATACCGAAATCGAATTTTTGATTTGCCTGCCGGGCAGCAACTACTGCCTGCTGTGGAGTGGGTCAGGCATGCAAATACGGTTTATCTGTTTCCTAATGAAGCTCAATTGCAGGCATATAGTGGTCGTGAAACTGGTAGCTGGAATGAAATTAACCGCCAATACGATGAACGTGACACGGTAAGTGCAAATATTTTTTCACTTATGATCATGCACAATCGCGATACAGATAGTTCCTATCAATACATTGTTTTGCCAGATGTATCAGAAGACCGGCAATCTTATTTTAGAAATCAGCAATTTGAGATTGTGGCAAACACAAAAAGAGTTCAAGCAGTGTATCAGCCTGAATCACAAATCTTGCAGGCTACTTTTTATGCCCCGGGTTTGTTACGTTTTTCAGGTATCAGAGAATTGTACGTTGATCGCCCCTGCCTGCTGATAATTAAAATGGATGAAGGTAAATTACATATTTCTGCAGCTGATCCCATGGCCGAGCCTAATACCTTGAAATTAGAAATTAACATGCAAGTGGATGGTGAAAAAGTGGTATGGAACCAAAATCAAGGTTTAAGCACGCTTGAAATACAACTACCTGCCGGAGATTTGGCTGGTAGTTCGGTACAAAAAAGTTATTCTTTTCTACGAGGTTGGGAATAAATATCTTCTGGCAGTCTGATTTGGTCTGCATAAAATTTCATCCGTGAATGACCAGAAGCCATCAATTCAATTTTTTCGATTTTGTCAAGTTTGTGATGATAGAAAACTTCAACAAAATGATTTCCCAACATATACAAATTGATTTTGTACTGATAGTAACGAATGGCCACTACGAATATACCTTCTTCATAAAGAAGTTTGACTTTCCGGTCTAATCGCAGTGTACAAAATTCGTCCCAGCCCATCAATAGATTTTTATTGTGTGGATAAACCCCAAGAAGTTATACAGCAAATTAATCGATAAATCGCAAATTCCCTACAAGTACCCAGGGTTAATATTCAAAATCAACAACTACCCTATCACTCACAACTTCAGATACAAAGGCCACTACTTCCTGATGCCTTGGATGTACCTGATACGCTTTAAGCGCTTCTTTACTTTCGTGGGTTGTAATTAATACCAATTCATAAGCGGCAGGACTTGAAGTAAAATTTTCACCAACTTCGAGGCTGTCAATTTCTTGAATGAATTTAGGCAAATCCAACAGCTTTTGGGTAAGCAATTTTTTATTTTCTTCCCGCGTAAGATCCTCTGCTTTATCCTTAAACCGCCACATTACAACGTGCTTGATCATTTTCTCAATTATAAAATTAAATATAGTACAGTAAAAACGGAGCAAAAATAGTAATAGCCTGCAATTGGCAAAATATATTTAGCCCATAAAAAAATTACTTTAAAAAACAGGAGAATAGTAAGGTACTATAAAGTCATTGAGGGTGGAATCGCTGACATATACATGGTACTTCAATCGTAAAAAACGCTTAATCACTTCTTTGCCTTTATTTTTTTTCAGACCTTCCGCAATTATATTCAATAAGAATTCTTCAGAAACCTTTGAAGATCTATCAGGCTTGTGTTTGTTTTTTTTCATCAAAGCGAATTTTTACAATTATACATTAACCAAATATTAAAAATAAACGCCATTAAATATAAATATTATCAAAATAAAATTGCTTCATTAAAATATCACTAATAAAAACCAAAATTATTGAATATTTTGATATCAACAATCAAGATAGTATCTTTTTTTATTTGTTAAAATCACATTTTTCAACAAAAGCTTACGGAGGCTTGATTAGTCCTACTATATTCATTTTTTCCAATATTTTTACTGACTTCATTTTAGTATAGTATATTGCCGCCTTAATTTTTAAAAATGGGCAAGCAAGGTAAAAAGATTAAAAAAGTTTCACCAAAAGCAGCGGTAGCTGAATCAGCTCGTACATCGGAAGGCAGTTGGTTAGAAAAACTGGAAAATCACTTTAAAAACAACAATAGAGCTTACCTCATTATCTCAGGAATTTTACTATCAATTTTTACTGTTTTATTTTTTGACCCTAAGGTGTCTATAGGTGGGGATGACGCTGAATACATCAATCGATCATATGAATTCCTGAGTAAAGGTGTTTTTCCTTCATTTCAAGGGCCGCTTTATCCCATTCTTATAAGCTTACTATATGCATTTACCGGACTCAACATTATTATTTTTAAACTTTTGTCCGTTGTATTCAATTTTGTTTTTGTCTGGTATTTCTATCGCCTATTCAAGAAGCACTTGCCACAGCATTTATCAATTGCCTTATTGATCATCATATGCACCAATGCTGTGATACTTTGGTATGCCAGTTCTACTTATACCGAAACCTTCTTCCTGATGCTTCAGGCAATTTTTTTGTATTACTTCGACAAATTTATTATCTCTAATTCAGCTAAGGATGCATCCAAAAAACAGCTACTGTATTATGTACTTTGTGCTTTTCTGTTATTTCTATTATTCATTACTAAAAATGTTGGGCTAGCAGCTTTTTTGGCCGCCACTATGTATTTGCTGGTAAGTCGAAAATTCAAAGCACTCTTATATCTGGCTTCATTTTATATAGTATTTATGGCTGGCTTCGAAACTGCCAAAAGGAGCGTTTGGAAAAATGACGAAGTTCAGATTTCATCTCAAAGCAATACTTTATTAAATAAGCATCCTTACGATAAAAGTATGGGGCGTGAAGATGCCAAGGGTTTTGTCTTGCGATTTGTGACAAATTCAAATGATTATCTCTCAAGGCATTTCTTAAAAATATTTGGATTAAGGGGCGAAAATGCCAAACCTGTAGGACTATTTACCCTGATCATATACGGTTTGTTTTTTGCGGGGCTTGTCATGGCATTGCGAAAATCGCCATTTTGGTTATTTGTAGGACTTTACATTGGTATAAGTTGTGCAGTGGTTTTTATCATCTTACAGACTTACTGGAGTCAGGACAGGCTCATTCTTGTATACACGCCACTCATTCTTGCTTTTATTTTGTATGTCTCCTATCAATTGTTTTATATACAGTTGCAAAAAGTTTGGCTGTATATGCTTGTTGTGGTTTTATTTTTTGGAGGTAATTTAGTTAAAACTCTGGGGCAGATTCCGGAAAATGCAACAGCCTTGCAGCACTATCTCAATGGAGAATCGCTGTATGGATTAACTCCCGATTGGGTTAATTTCATTAAAATAAGTATGTGGGCTTCTAAAAACCTGCCAAAAGAAGCCTATTTAGCCAGTCGAAAGCCTGGCATCTCATTTATCTATGGCAAAGGAAAAGAGTTTCATGGCATTTGGAATGTGCCCTCTGAAGATCCGGATGAACTCTATGACATACTGAAGAAAGCTGGTGTAACGCATATAATCGTAGGTAGCTTGCGTGTAAATCCTGATCAAAAAACTGATAGAGTAATAAATACCGTTCACAGATACCTCTCCATCATTTACAATGCGTACCCGGATCGACTACAGCTCATCCATAAGGAGGGAGTTGACGAGCAAGCATTTTTATATGAATTGAAATAATGAAAAGCTACGGATGACTACTACGGAATTGAACCCGGTAACTGGAAAAAGAAAGCAAGAGTTTCTTTTGCATTTTGAAAAACTGGCGCCATACCATACTAAATATCGAAAACGATATCGATACTTTTGGAACGATATTGCAGACTACTTTAATTATTTTATTCACGAAGAAGACCGTGTTTTAGAAATAGGTTGTGCTACTGGCGAAATGCTGGCAAGGCTTAAGGGCAAGCAAAAGGCCGGAATCGATTACGCCCCTGGAATGATCGAAATAGCCCAAGAGCAACATCCTGAAATTGATTTTTATCTTTCAGATATCGAAAAGTTGGAACTCAATGAAACTTTTGATGTTATTGTGATTCCTCATACTTGCGGGTACTTTGTTGACATTTTAGCGGCATTCAAAGCCATTCATAAACTTTGTCATCCACGCACCAAAATTATCATCAACTATTACAATTTCTTATGGGAGCCTGCTTTAGGGTTTGGCGAAAAAATAGGTGTGAAGAAACCAAGCCCCAAACAAAACTGGCTCACTAATCATGATATGCGCACTTTTTTGATGTTGGCTGGCTTCGAAACCTACCGGCATACTATGCGGGTGTTATGGCCGGTGTATATACCCTTACTTTCGCGGCTGGTCAACAAGTACATAGCCAGATTGCCTTTGATCAACCAATTATGTCTCAACCAATATTGCTTTGCCAGACCGGCTATTTCAAAAGAAACCGATGATTACAGTGTAAGTATTGTGATTCCCGCGCGCAACGAAAGTGGCAATCTGCACAATGCACTGGAAAGAATGCCAAAATTTGGTACAGCAATGGAGATCATTTTTATCGAAGGCAACTCTACCGACGATACCTGGGAACGTGTGCAGGAACTACCTGCCAAATACCCTGACTGGAATATTAAAATCGGCCAGCAAGATGGTAAGGGTAAAGGCGATGCCGTAAGAAAAGGTTTCGGTATGGCTACCGGAGATATATTAATGATACTGGATGCCGACCTGACCGTGGCGCCGGAAGATCTGCCTTCTTTTTATCACGCCATAGCTAGTGGCAAGGGTGAGTTTATAAATGGTGCTCGGTTGGTGTATCCTATGGAAAAAAATGCCATGCGTTTTCTGAACCTTTTGGGCAATAAGTTTTTTAGTATTTTATTTTCATGGTTGCTTGAGCAACCAGTACGTGACACACTTTGCGGCACCAAGGTGATATTCAGAACCGACTACGAAAAACTGATCAAGAACAGGCATTTTTTTGGCAACTTCGATCCATTCGGAGATTTTGATTTGATATTTGGTGCATTCAAATTAAACCTAAAAATTGTAGATCTGCCTGTAAGGTACCACGAGCGGGTATATGGTGATACCAACATAAGCAGATTTTCACATGGATTTCTGTTGTTGCGGATGGCCGCTTACGCGGCCCGTAAAATAAAATTCTGGTAACTAAAAATAGTAACACATAGATATCTGCAATACCCTATTTGTAGGTCTTTGCTCGTAGGTAATGGAAGTACCGCTTAAGCTAAGTAAACCTAGATTGTAATGAATGCCAAAACCTATGTTTTCATTCAATCCATAAGTAAATCCCAATACCAACGCAAGATCAAATTTTCGGGGTTCATAGCCTGGGAAATCAAATGAATCGCCTTGAAAAGTTTGATTTGCTAATAGTAGATAGGACAATTGGGTGCCAAAATCAAATGAAATTTCATCGAGAAAATACAATCGAGCTAATAAAGGTAGGTTCAAATAATGTAGGTTTAGCCTAACCTCCCTGTTAACATCTACCACAGCACCCTGTAATGAGTAAGAAAGCCCTGTAGTGAAATGAATTCGATCAGTAACCTCTTGGTCATACTGTAGGCCGGCATGGTAGGCTAACCTAGTAAGAAAGCCGGCCTCTTGCCCACCAATATTAGCTACATTTAAGCCAGCCCTCAAACCAATTTGTTGTGCATTTGAAGTTTGCAGACCTGCCAATAAGAAAAACACTATAAGTAAACACGATAACTTTTTATTGAAATGCATTTTATGATTGTTTAAATAATATACTATTGTAACGTAATCTGGATTTTTAATCAATTCAATTTTTGAATAAGCAAAAACAAATATACACCCAAATGATAGCGGATTAAAAAGGAAAACCTTCAAAAGTGATAGTAGAATGGTTAATATTGCCCAGAAATTACTAATTTTTCACGATTAAATTCTAAATTAGAGCTAATAGATACGCACAGGATGAAAGGCTAAGGTGTAAAAAATTCATTTTTAATATATATAATACATCAAATCTAAAAGTATTTTTAATATAATAGACTGATTTACAACACCTTGATATACACTAATTAAAGTATCAGACTAAATATATTACAATGGGTTGAAAATCCTCATTTTGAATTTTTAATTTTCAGTGAATTTCTCGTTTTTTGAAGCTATGATATTGTAATTCAACAAGTTTTTTAATGATTCGCAAACTTACCGCCTTAGTTTTATTTTTATTTGTCACGGGTATAACGTATGCTCAGGACGAAAATAAGGAGACAGCCCGACAAATTGTTGAGATTGCCAATGATGCATATTTTAACCTAAAGGTAATTTTAATTGCCAATGAGCAGTATGTTCAGGCGGCAGAGCTCGATCCTGAAAATATTGAGGCTAACTACATGGCGGGTCTTACTTACTTACAAACCATTTTTAAGTCGAGAGCCGTTGATTATTTGCTTAAAGTTTACGAGCAAAATCCAAATTATAAATACAATACCTTATATATGATAGGTCAGGCCTATCAATATGGCTTGGAATTTGAAAAGGCCATATCATTCTATAAACAATATGTAGAGAAAGTCCGTCAAAGACCTGGCCACAGAGGTGATGATTTTACACCAATTACCGAAGTGGAACGTAGAATATATGAATGTGAAAACGGTCTGGAATACTTGCAAGATCCAAAGAAACACATTATCGAAAATATGGGGCCAATGATCAACTCTGAGTGGGATGATTTTGCGCCTGTGCTAAATGAAGATGAGACACTTTTGGTTTTTACTACCCGTAGACAAGATGGCAACCTCAATGAAAACGTGTTTGAAGATCTTTTGTATTACGAGGACATTTTTTATACCAACCGCTCAGCTGACGGCAAGTGGGCCATTGCAAAAAATATAGGCGAAGGAATCAATACGCCTTTCCATGATTCTAACCTTGCCTTGAGCGCTGATGGTTCTCAATTGTTTATATATAGGAGTGTAAATGGCGGGGATATTTACGTTTCTGACCGCAAAGCAGATGGTACATGGGACAGTCCGGTTTCGATAGGTGAAAATATCAATTCGTCTTTTTCAGAAAATTCAATTTCTATAACGCCAGATGGAAATACGCTCTTTTTCTCAAGCGACCGACCTACTTCTCGAGGGGGTCTCGACATATTTTACTCTATAAAAGATCGTCGTGGCAAATGGGGCCCTGCTGTTAATATTGGCGATGTAATCAATACACCCTTCGATGAAGATGGACCTTTTATTGATTATGATGGCAAAACACTGTATTTCAGTAGCAAAGGTCATAAAGGCATGGGTGGTTATGATATTTACCAAACGGTTTACGATAGTGCTACCAAAGAATGGAGCGAACCTGTAAACCTTGGCTACCCTATCAATACACCGGACAATGATGTGTATTTTGTAAGTACGCGTGATGGACAAAGAGGGTATTATGCTTCTGCCAGAGAAGATGGTTTGGGGTTTACCGATATTTATCATGTAAAACTTGCAGATATTACGCCTACTATAGATAAAAAGACAGCTGAAAAAGTCAATGACGACGATAAATTTGAAAAAAAGCCGGAAGTAGCCAAACTAGAGAAAGAGAAAGAACCTGAACCAATTCCGGAACCAGAACCAAAACCTGAACCAAAACCTGAACCCAAACCAGAGCCTAAACCTGAACCAAAGCCGGAGCCTAGACCTGAACCTAAACCGGAGCCTGTTAAGAAAGTAGAATTGCAACCTGTAACTTTGGTTTTGAAAGTAACTGAAGCAGGCACAGAAAGACAAATTCCAGCCAGAATTAGTATATCGCGGCCTGAAGCTAAACAAACTGTTGAAGTCACACAGGTCGAACCTGGTCTGTATAGAGCGCAATTTATGCTCACCGCTGGTGCTACTTATAAGTTAAGTGCTGAGAGTGAAGGATATATGTTTAAAAATTTGGCACTAGATGTTCCAGCTTCTAAAGAAACTCCTGAAGAAATCAGACGAAAAGTAGAATTGGACAAGCTCAAACCAGGGTACAGTGCTGTACTTCGAAACATCTATTTTGATTTCGCTAAGGCATCATTGAAGTCAGAATCAAATGAAGAGCTTGAAAAACTCAAACGTATATTGGAAGAAAACCCTGCCTACTTTGTGGAAATTTCAGGTCATACTGACAATGTCGGCTCTAAACCAATGAACAAGAGCCTCTCAGAAAACCGAGCAAAAGCAGTTGTAAATTATTTAGTGCGCAATGGCATTCCGCAAGCCAGGCTATTCTCAGTAGGTTATGGCTCAGAAAAACCCATAGCTACCAATGATGACGAAGTAGATGGCCGCGAACTCAACCGTCGTGTGGAATTTGAAATTCTGACTATAAAGCAGTTTTAACGAAGATAAAACAAGGAAGCAAAAATCGTCACGTCACTCTTTCAAGCGATACAACTAACAATGGTAGCTTTTGCAAACCACTTTAACTCAAACCCTTTCTTTTCATTATTGATCTTGACACACCTACGCCTTCTATATTTGGCCTTGTCTTGCACATTATATATAACCTATTCATAATTTATGGATGGCTTTTTATAGCTTTGCAACAATTAATAATACAGGTTGTTGATCATTTGATTTGAAATGCCCCCATACATTTTGTTGACGGAACAGCATCAAACTTGATAATGATCAGAACTGAGAAAAAAAGAAAATGGAAAAAGTAGTTGTCCCTTATAAAGAAAAAGAAGAAACCAAAAAGAAACAGGTGGCTGAAATGTTTGACAGCATAAGCCCCCGGTACGATTTCTTAAATCACCTGCTGAGTCTTGGAATTGACATTTATTGGCGAAAAAGGGCTATCAAGCTACTTAAAAAACATAAACCTGACCAAATATTAGATATTGCGACAGGTACTGGTGATTTTGCCATAGAAGCACTTAAGCTCAAGCCTTCGAAAGTCATTGGTGTCGACATTTCAGATGGGATGTTGGAAATTGGCCGAAAAAAAATGAAAAGGTTAGGCCATCAAAACATCATAGAGCTCAGAAATGGTGACAGTGAAAATCTCAACTTTGATGACAATACTTTCGATGCAGTAATCGTTGCTTTTGGCGTAAGGAATTTTGAAAATTTGAATGCAGGACTTGAAAGTATGTATAGAGTTTTGAAGCCGGGTGGCAAAGTAGTTGTGCTTGAGTTCTCAAAACCTCGCAAATTTCCGTTTAAACAACTATATAATTTTTATTTTAAAGCTGTTTTACCTATAATCGGCAAAGTAATCTCAAAAGATAATGCTGCCTATACATATTTACCTGAATCTGTCCAGGCATTTCCTGATGGCCAGGAATTTTTAAACCATCTCAATCAAGCAGGATTTAACGAAAACAAATGTATCCCACTCACCTTTGGCATAAGTTCAATATATTTTGGGGAAAAAACATCCTTCTGATTTTTTTCGCCCTCCTTTCGTACAGTCATTTGCTTAACGCACAAGGAGGCTTCGAAAAGAACCTTCCTAACTCTGACGATCGCTGGCTTCACTATGGGTTCTCTATTGGTATTCACAACTCTGGCTATAGAATTGGGTACTCCGATGCTTATACAAGCGGCCAAATGGATTCAGTACATTCGATCATGCCAGAACGCGCCATTGGATTTTCGTTGGGTTTTATTACTGATTTTAGGCTTGCAGACCAATTCAACATCAGGATTTTACCTAAAGTTTCTTTTTATGAATTCCCGGTCAATTTCAATTTCATCAGTGGTCGTATTGACAGGCAATTGTTGGAATCGACCTTCGTTGAGATGCCAATTTTACTTAAATATAAGTCAGAGCGCTATCGTAATGTCCGAATGTACATGGTTGGGGGTGTGGCACCCGGAATTGAAGCTTCAGGCAAAAAAAGACGTGAGAGAAGTGAAAATAAGCTTACAGCAGATACTTTTAACCTTGCACTAGAAGTAGGTGCAGGCATCGACATTTATAATCAATTGTTTAAATTTTCGCCTGAAATCCGATACAGTCGTGGACTCATTAATGTAATTCAGGATGATAACTTTGGATATAGCACAGGCATTCGAAATATGAGTCCCCATGTAATAAGCCTTTATTTACAATTTTCAGATTAAACTATGCGCAAAACAATCCTTATAACAGGTGCGAGCTCTGGTATAGGACAAGCCACCGCCATGCATTTGGCCAATGAAAAGCATCGTCTTGTTTTATGCGGACGAAGAGTTGATAAACTAGAAGAACTTAAAAGTACATTAAGCACTACTACAGAGGTAATTACCTTGGAATTTGATGTTCGCGATAAAGAAAAAGTATTCTCTCAAATCGCTAGCCTGCCTGATGCATTTTCGCAAATAGACGTACTTATAAATAATGCTGGTAATGCACACGGACTCAGTCCCATACAAGAGGGTAGCGTTGATGATTGGGATGCAATGATTGATATAAACGTGAAAGGTTTGCTATATGTAAGCAAAGCTGTGGTCGGCGGTATGGTCGCACGAAAAACAGGCCAAATCATAAATATCGGATCTATCGCCGGCAAAGAAGTATATGCTAATGGCAATGTGTATTGCGCTTCTAAATTTGCCGTTGATGCATTAAGCAAGGCTATGCGCATCGATCTTATAGGACTTGGTATAAAAGTTTCGGAGATAAATCCTGGAGCGGTTGAAACAGAATTTTCTTTGGTGAGATTCAAAGGGGATAAAGATAAAGCATCGAAAGTATATGAGGGTTTTACACCCATGACAGCCAGTGATATTGCAGAGATTATTGCATTCGTAATTAATCGGCCACCACATGTAAATATAACCGATCTCACAGTTTTGGCTTCGCGACAAGCCTCAGCAAATCTTATTTACCGCGATATTATAAAATAACTCAAGTTTCGCATCAGAATAATCTTTGGCAAAAATGGAAAAAGAAAACACCAAAGACTCCTCTTGAGAGGGTGAAGGAGCCTGCCTTTGCCGGTAGGCAGGCGGCCTACCGGAAGGCAGGGGTGTTAGTCTTAAAATACTTTCTTT
>DAIQNU010000002.1:0-40573 GCA_036788235.1 Cyclobacteriaceae bacterium | reverse complement strand
ATTCGAACCCGCGACCCCGACCTTGGCAAGGTCGTGCTCTACCAGCTGAGCTACTTTCGCTTGTTTTGTTGCGGCCTTGACCGTAACGGAGTGCAAATTTAATAGGTGCTTTTATAAATGCAATAGCCAAACTGAAATATTTCTAATAATAATGTTTTGCAAGTCAATTAATTTATCTTGCAGCTACCTTTTTTACTTTTTATAGTTAGGAGTTTTTTACCTTCATGCCTTGATAATGAATAAGTTTACAAACACGTTACCGGATCAAAACGTTCCTTCTTAAAAATTTTACTATGTCAAATCAATCATCCTATACAGAATACCTGGAGCAAAATAAAGATCGATTCCTCGAAGAATTACTCAATTTGCTCAGAATACCATCTATAAGTGCCGATACCCGACACGTCAATGATGTAAAAGAAGCTGCAGAATTCGTCAAAAAGAAATTGCTTGAAGCCGGAGTGGATAGTGCGGAAATTTGCCCTACCCAAAAGCATCCTATAGTTTATGGTGAGAAAATTATTGACAAAGCATTGCCAACCATATTGGTGTATGGACACTATGACGTGCAGCCAGCAGATCCACTTGAGCTTTGGGACAGCCCTCCTTTTGAGCCGGTCATTAAAAACAACAGGATTTATGCGCGCGGATCAGCCGATGACAAGGGACAGTTTTATATGCATGTAAAAGCTTTTGAAACTTTAAATGCCACCACAGGACTGCCGTGTAATGTGAAGTTCATGATAGAAGGGGAGGAAGAAATTGGCTCAGCCAATCTGGCTACCTTTATTAATGACAATAAAGAAAAACTAAGCAGCGATGTTATCCTAATTTCTGATACAAGCATGATATCATTGGAGCATCCCTCAATAACGGTAGGACTTAAAGGGCTCTGCTATATGGAAGTCGAGGTGACGGGCTCAAAAAGAGATTTACACTCAGGCACTTACGGAGGTGCAGTCGCCAATCCGATCAATGTATTATGTCAAATGATTGCCAGTCTCAAAGACGAAAACAATCACATCACCATTCCTGGCTTTTACGATAAGGTAGTAGAGCTTACCAAAGAAGAAAGAGCTAAAATAGCGCAAGCACCTTTTGAGCTTGAAAAGTATAGAGAAGATCTGGATATTGATGATGTGATGGGCGAGGCAGGTTATACAACACTGGAACGGACGGGGATACGGCCAACCCTTGATGTAAATGGCATTTGGGGAGGATATATTGGCGAAGGTGCAAAGACCGTATTACCTTCAAAGGCATATGCAAAAATTTCGATGCGCCTCGTTCCCAATCAGGAAAGTAAAGAGATCGAAAAGATTTTTACAGAGCACTTCTTGCGCATTGCACCTAAAGGCGTCAAGGTTAAAGTTAGCACCCATCATGGAGGCGAACCGGTAGTTACGCCGATCGATTCTGTGGCATTCAAGGCAGCAGAAGCAGCTTTTTACGAAGGTTGGGGCAAAATGCCTATTCCTACTCGAGATGGAGGCAGCATTCCGATAGTATCACTTTTTGATAAAGTACTTGGTGTAAATTCGGTACTTATGGGCTTTGGACTTGATAAAGATGCTATACATTCACCCAATGAAAGCTACGGTATTGCAAACTTTTACAAAGGCATCGAAACCATCATTTTGTTTCATAAACATTTTGCCAAGCTCAAATAAATGATTTGTCAAATGTGACTGATTACGAAGAATGTGACTTTCTTAAATATCATTTACAAGACATTTGCATGCATAATTTCATTATTTACAGAAACTATTCGATGTACTTCGTTTACTTTCTGTTAAAATAATACTTAAAGAATTTATCTATATGTTACAGATTTTGCGACCCTCAACCAGGGCATTGCTCTTTTTCATTGCCTTATTGTGGTCACATTCCATGCTCAATGCGCAGGTGCTACAACCTGCCAAATGGTCTTATGCCACCGAGCCACAAGAGGTGAAAATCGGTGAAACGGTCGAACTTATCTTCAATGCCGTTATTGATCCGAAATGGTATTTGTATTCTTCTGACTTTGACCCAGAACTAGGTCCCATGGTTACAGAATTTAGTTTTATAGCCCATCCAAGTTATGAGCTGGTAGGTTCACTGCGGGCGATCAATCCATCCAAGGGCTATGACGATATATTTGAAGGTGACTATACGTACTTTAAAGGTAAAGGCCAGTTTAGGCAAAAGGTGAAAATACTGACGGCAAATCCTGTGATAAAAGGCGATTATGGATACCAGGTTTGTTCTGATGTTGATGGCAAGTGTATTCCATTTGAAGATGATTTTGAGTTTTCAGATTTAAAGGTAATCGCATCCAATTCTTCGACAGTGCCACCTACTAAATCGGCAACACCCGATACTAGTCTTGAAACCGATGTGGATGACGCAGCGCAGAAAACCGATCAAAAGTCTGATTCAACACCAATAATAGAAAGTAAAAAGTTGGATCTGAATCAGGATTCGTCTAACGATAATAAATCTGAAGCAAAACAAAAAGAAGAAAAGAAACCGGTGCTATTGCAACGATCTTCTAATGACGCCTACTCATTATTGACTTTTATGCTTCTTGCTTTTTTAGGAGGCCTGGCAGCATTATTTACACCCTGCGTTTTTCCGATGATTCCCATGACGGTATCTTTTTTTACTGGACGGGCTACCAATAGAGCGCAGGCAATCAAAAACGCAGCTATTTATGGGTTCTCCATTATACTAATATACACCCTTATTGGTTCGGTATTCGCGCCTTTTATGGGGCCGGGCATGGCTAATGAACTAGCCACCAACTGGATTCCCAATGTCTTGTTTTCGTTAATTTTCATCATTTTTGCATTGTCTTTCTTTGGCTTGTTTGAAATCACCTTACCAAGCTCTTTGGTCAATAAAATGGATCAAAAAGCAGATAAAGGTGGTTTGGTCGGAATATTTTTTATGGCCTTTACTTTGGTATTGGTATCGTTTTCATGTACCGGGCCTATTGTTGGAAGCATATTGGTGGAGTCAGCGGGTGGTCAGGTGCTGAAACCTATTTTGGGAATGTTCGGTTTTTCATTGGCATTTGCCATTCCATTCACACTATTTGCTATTTTTCCAGAATGGCTCAATTCGCTACCTAAATCAGGTGGATGGCTTAATTCTGTAAAAGTGGTCTTGGGCTTTTTGGAGTTGGCACTGGCACTCAAATTTTTAAGTGTAGCCGATCAGGCTTACCACTGGAATCTACTCGATAGAGAGATTTATATTGCCTTTTGGATTGTGATATTTGGGCTGTTGGGATTTTACTTCCTTGGTAAGATCAAATTGCCGCACGATAGTGAATTGAAGCATGTAAGTGTCGGACGATTGATGTTGGCGATTGTCACATTTACCTTTGTGACCTACCTGATACCAGGTATGTTTGGTGCACCACTGAAAGGTCTGGCAGGATATTTACCCCCACTTTCAACGCACGATTTCAATTTGTCAGATGTAATCAGGCGTTCGGAAATGGGTGTAGCACAGAATCAAACTACTTTGTGTGATGTGCCAAAACATATAGGTCATCTAAAATTACCTCACGGTTTGCAAGGTTATTATGATTATGAGCAGGCGTTGGCTTGTGCGAGAGAACAAAACAAACCATTATTTATTGATTTTACGGGTCATGGATGTGTCAATTGTCGCGAAATGGAGGCCAGGGTATGGTCAGATCCCGCTGTTTTAAATCGACTCAGGGAAAATTTTGTATTGGTAGCGTTATATGTAGATGATAAAAAGGAACTTCCTGAGCAAGAGTGGATTGTATCTGAATATGACGGAAAAGTTAAAAAATCTATTGGTCGGCAGAATGCAGACTTTCAGATCAATCGATTTCAAAATAATGCCCAGCCTTATTACGTCATTTTGGATAACGATGAAGAAATATTGATAGATCCGATTGCATATGACCTCAATGTGGCAAATTTCGTTTCATTTTTGGACGATGCTGTTGAAAATTTTGAAAAAAAGAATGTAAATCCTAATTAGTCACTGATATTCAGATATTTATCCCAAATTACAGGCTAAAAAAATATATGGTCGTCGTTAAAGTAAAATGACAGCTATATATTTTTTTTATACTTATCTATTTAATATTTTCAAATTTCTATTAATTATTTATTTAAAATATTACATTTAGCACTATTAAATAAAATTTCATTTTTTTAGAGCACAATTTCGCGATAAAACTATATGGCAAAGCTTAAGAACATTATCAAGCAGCTCTCTGACGAGGATTTCGATGCTATTTACAATTCATTGCTTGAAAGTAGCGCTGACAAGTCAGCCTATCTACTTCGGTCGATGCGGGAAAAACACCAGTCTGATACCAAAATAATGGAAGAACTTGGTGTAAATACCAATGCGTATTACACGCTTAGATCTAGACTCAACCAAAAGATTGAAGAGTACCTACTTCAGCAAATGGAGAATCCCCGAACGGATATACTCAAAAAGGTAGCCAACATTAATGAGATTATTTTCACCAAGAAAAAGGCCATCGCTATAGCTACATTAAAGAAATTAGAGAAGGAACTTCTGGATTATGATTTGTCTAATGAGCTAACGATTGTTTACAAATCTCTCAAAAAGTTACATATTAATACAGCCGATCATTTTCAATACTCTCAGCTTTACAACCGACATGTGGCTTACATGCTCGCCATTGACAAAGCAGAAGAACTGTTGGCAGAGTATTTTAAAAAATACGGCAGCTATACGCTATCTGGCGAAGATATTGCCAAGCTGGAGCTTACACTCCTCAACCGCGAAATGAATAATGTTGCTGGATTGTACAAGTCACACAGATTGTATGTTTATCAAAACTGTATGAATATTTTTCATCGTCTGTTCGTAACAGGTGATGATAATATGGAAGATGACGAAGAGCCAATTGAGGATATTTTGGTGAGCATTCAAAAAATATTTGATGAGTACCACCTCGATTCGATTTACTTCCATCTCAAGGTGGTGTTTGAATATCTAAAGCTTGAGTACTACGATCATTATAAAGTGTATCGCAAGGCAGAGAATTACTTTGAAGAAGTAAACGAAAGTTGCGCCTCGCTGCTTTCAAACTATACCTTATACACTTATCCGGCACAATTCCTCATTACCAAAATTCGCCGCCATATTCGAATGAATAATGTAGAGGAAATGCATGAAGAAAATGGCGGTATCTTTCAGGACTTTGAATCAGATCCAAATGACATACCCAATTACATAACCTATATTACTTATAGATCTATATCTTGCTATTATGCTAAGAAATATGATGAAGCGGCTAAGTGGATCAATAATCTTCTCAACGAGGTGAGTCTGAAGAAATATCCTGCGGCACAGCTTGAAATCAAAGTGATCTTGGCGTTGCAATATTGTATGGTCAAGGATTATGACCTGTTTAATCAGTTGATCAACAGCATACAGAGGCAAATCAGACTGCTTGGAAAAGATGTGTGCGATCACGTAATCATCCTTACTAAAATGATGAAAATATCTATTAGTGATTCTAAGAGAAATAAAAAATCAAAAATTGAGAGTCTGGCAGAAAAATTTAGAACCTACAAGGTAAAGCATTTTTCTCCAACATTACTTATTAAAATCGATGATGACTTTATCGATGCTTTAAGTGACGATTGAGATTTTAAATTATAAAATTGCAAGACCTGCCAGTTAAAATAAATTGGCAGGTTTTTTTATGCTTATACTTAATGACTTCTGCTGTTAATTGCTTAATAGCATTATATTTTTTAACCACTTACTTTGCTTTAAGTCAGGCCATTACCTTTATGATTTGCCATATTTTTTATCTTTGTTCATTGCGGTAATTTAGATGACGTGAAGTCATTTTTACTCACGCTAAGGCGCAGCGGCGCAAAGAAGAGTATCAGATTGTTAACTTTAACTAATAATAAGGCCATCTTCGCCATGGTTCGTGTCTTCACGAACCATTCCTGCTTCTCGCACAAATACGGAGTTTTTATTAGTATCAAACGTTCTATTACATGATTTCAACAATCTGTTTCGTCAAGGAATTGTCAGAACTATGTGAATGCTGTTTCGTGGGGACACGAAACAGGGCAGAGAGTTTTTTTATGCTTATGCTTTATAAAATAGTTGAGTATAAAAGAAGGGAAAAAACGTGGTAGATCGAGATCAATTATTTAGCTGAATAGTTGTATCTACAACAAAGTCAATCCCGATATAGTAATGATTTACCATATCGGGATTGGTATCTTTACTCAATCATAAACTGATCGATTAATTTCTATTAAGCTACTAAAAATTATATAGTAAGTTTCTCAAGGTTTTCTTGAGATAGTGGCTTATTGATATATTTTTTCACGTAGACATATTCCTTCGATTTGTTTACATCTTGCGGATTGATAGAAGACGTAAGCATAACGATCTTGCACTTACTTTTGGTAGTGTCAGATAGTTTTTCAAACTCATCTAAAAATTGGAAGCCATCCATAAGTGGCATATCAATATCAAGAAAGATTACATCAGGAAGGATTTGTTCTGTAAGATCATCCAGCTTTTCAATATTTTTTAAAAATTCTATTGCGCTGCGAGCCCCGGTGTGTGTAAAAATATTCTTGGTAATGTTGGCAGCTTCAATCATTTTTTGATTGATGAGATTATCGATTTCGTTATCATCGATGAGCATTACATTGTAATACCGCGTTTTGCCTTTTTCCGACATAATATTATAAAACTTTATGGTCTGTGTAGTTAGCGCCTAAATTATTAAAACTTTAATTAATTTTCACAAAAATAATTAATATTTAGGCTTAGAAATATACTATATTTTCATATTGTTACCAAAGGCCAAGAGCCAAAGTATAAATATACGAATATTAAATTCATTTAATTCATTGTATGTCAAACTTTATGCCCTGCGCTAGAGGAAGATTTTTTCCCCAATTGATAGTGTTGGTTTGTCTTCGCATATAGTTTTTCCAGGCATCTGAACCTGATTCGCGACCTCCACCGGTTTCTTTTTCACCTCCAAAGGCACCACCAATTTCAGCACCCGAAGTTCCTATATTGACATTTGCAATACCACAATCCGATCCTGCCTGTGATAAGAAAAATTCTGATTCAGAAATATTTTCTGTAAAAATTGCCGAGCTTAAGCCTTGAGGAACATCATTTTGAAGCGCTATGGCTTCTTCTAAAGTATCGTAGCGCATTATATATAGTATAGGGGCAAAGGTTTCTTCCTTTACTATGTCCAAATTTCCTGGCACTTCGTAAATAGCTGGTTTTACATAGCAGCCCTTACTAGTTAAAGTATCTGTTTCATAAATACCTCCTTCCACCAATGCTTTTCCACCATTTTGTTTAATTACATCCAAAGCATTTAGGTATTGATTTACCGCTTCCTTGTCGATTAGAGGGCCTACATGGTTTTTTTCATCCAGCGGATTACCAATGCTTACCTGCTCATAAATATGCTTCAATTTTTTGGCCACCTCATTATACACATCCTTTTGTACGATAAGTCGACGGGTGCTCGTGCATCGCTGCCCACAGGTACCAATGGCGCCAAATGCTGTAGCTCTGATGGCCAAATCTAAATTGCTGTGTTTGCTTATAATGATGGCATTATTACCACCTAATTCAAGTAAACTCCGCCCCAAACGATTGGCTACTACCTCACCAACGATTCTCCCCATTCTTACGGATCCAGTTGCTGATATAAGTGGAACGCGTTTGTCCTTACACAGAAGTTCGCCGGTTTTTACACCGCCATTAATCAAACAACTTATGCCTTCCGGTAAGCCTTCTTCTTCGAGTAACTCCGCCACAATATTTTGACATGCCAAAGCACATAGTGGGGTTTTCTCTGAAGGTTTCCAGATACACACATCTCCACAAACCCAGGCAATCATCGCATTCCAAGACCATACAGCCATAGGGAAATTAAATGCAGTGATTATACCAACTATACCAATGGGATGATATTGCTCGTACATGCGGTGGTTTGGTCTTTCACTATGCATAGTAAGGCCGTACAATTGTCTTGAAAGCCCTGTAGCAAAATCGCAGATATCAATTAATTCCTGTACTTCACCTAGTGATTCTTGTAATGATTTCCCCATCTCCCAGGTGATCAATTGCGCAAGCTCTGCTTTCTTACCACGAAACTTTAAGCCCAGTTTTCTTACAAACTCACCTCGCTGAGGAGCCGGTACAGAACGCCAATGTTCATAAGCTGCCTGAGCTTTGGTCATGATAGTATCGTAGTCTTTATCAAGGCAGGTACCTACATGGCCAAGCAGGGTGTGATCAATTGGGCTATGCGATGATATAGTTGGTTCATTATTACGAAATGTATTTTTGCCAGCCATTGCCGCGATTGGGTCTTTAGAAATGGCAAGTGCGTCAAGAATTCTATCAGGAATCATATTTTTTTACTTTACTTGTGGCAAATTGCTTACAAATATGTGTAAACTTAAAAAGCACAGCTCTGATTTAGAACTGTGCTTTCCGATTTTTTGATCTGTTTGTCGAAAATATCTTTATAAAAGATATCAGGCTTCTGCTAAAGGCTCTACCGAAACGTATGAACGATCGTTCTTGCCTTTTTTGAATACTACTTTGCCTGGTGTGAGAGCAAACAGTGTGTGGTCTCTACCAATACCTACATTGTTTCCAGGATGATGTTTGGTACCACGCTGGCGAACAATAATATTTCCAGCGATTACGGCTTGTCCACCGAATATTTTTACGCCTAAGCGTTTACTTTCCGACTCACGTCCGTTTCTTGAACTACCGGCTCCTTTCTTGTGTGCCATTATTTCTTAATTTAAAATTTCCTCAATCAATACTTTAGTATATCCCTGGCGATGGCCGTTTTTTACTTTGTAACCTTTACGGCGCTTCTTTTTGAAGACAATAACTTTGTCTCCACGAACATGCTCAAGTATTTTGCCAGTTATTTTTGCACCTGATAGGAGGGGTGCACCTATTTGAATATCACCTGCGTTGTCAATCAGTAATACCTGATCAAACTCTATGGCAGCTCCGTTTTCACCCTGCAGGGTAGGCGTGTAGTACGACTTGTTCGCCTCTACTTTAAATTGTTTTCCCGCAATATCTACAATAGCGTACATTTTCTTACGATTTGAATTGAATGAGTCCATTTACAAAAATGGATTGCAAAAATAGCACTTAATTATTTACAAACAAACTAAAGAATAAATAATTCCCTAAGTTTTATCCGATTTGATTTACGTACTTTTCCAAAGCTGGATGATTACCCACACCGTATTATATATACTTACAGTGATTGATATTGTGGATAACTTTTTATTAGAAAATCGAACCAAAATTTTTACAAAAAGTTAGCTTTTCATCTATGATTTTTGCTCTTTTATGGTGCCGTTTGGAGAATCACCTCAGGTATTGATCTCAAAGCCGGAAACTCACCGGCATTCCTAAAATATGGCTACAATCTCACCACCAGACTGGAGTACAGAGCTGGCTTGATGTTGTTTATATAATTATTGACTTAAAGTAAAAAATTAAAGTATTATGCACACAGATCCTTCATTCGAAAAGGAGCCTATTCTAAAGGAAAATAAAGACAGATTTGTACTGTTTCCCATTCAACACAATGATATTTGGCAGTTTTACAAAAAGGCAGAAGCGAGTTTCTGGACAGCTGAGGAAATTGACCTCGGACAAGATCTAAAAGACTGGGAAAACCTCAATGACGGTGAAAGACACTTTATATCGCATGTATTGGCTTTTTTTGCGGCCAGCGATGGAATTGTCAATGAAAACCTGGCTGAAAATTTTGTATCGGAAGTGCAATACACCGAAGCAAAATTCTTTTATGGATTTCAAATAGCCATAGAAAATATCCATTCTGAAACTTATTCTTTGCTGATTGATACCTACGTAAAAAATCCCCGGGAAAAAGATAAGCTGTTTCATGCTATTGATACAATGGATTGTGTAAAGAAAAAGGCCGATTGGGCTTTGCGTTGGATCGACAAAGGTAGCTTTCAGGAGCGCCTTATTGCATTTGCAGCGGTAGAAGGCATTTTCTTTTCAGGAAGCTTCTGCTCTATATTTTGGTTAAAAAAGCGTGGTTTAATGCCAGGCTTGAGTTTCTCGAATGAGCTGATTTCGCGCGATGAAGGTTTGCACTGTGACTTTGCCTGTCTATTATATAACCACCATATACAAAATAAACTTTCTGAGGAAACTGTCGTGGACATAATAAAGGATGCTGTTGAAATCGAAAAAGAATTTGTGACCGATGCACTGCCTGTAAATCTCATTGGCATGAATTCGGACTTGATGTGTCAATACATAGAATTTGTTGCCGACAGACTACTTGGGGAACTCGGATGCCAGCCAGTTTACAATGCGAAAAATCCTTTTGATTTCATGGAAATGATTTCTTTGCAAGGCAAAACCAACTTTTTCGAAAAGCGGGTTGCCGAATACCAAAAGGCTGGGGTGATGAAAGAAGGCGACGGAGATCATCACAAGTTTTCAATGGACGAAGATTTTTAATATATATACATCAAATCATCAATAACAAAAAAACCTACCAATATCTATTATGCTTGTAATTAAGAGAGATGGCCACCGTGAATCAGTAAAATTTGACAAGATCACCGCGCGCATAGAAAATCTGTGCGATGGATTTGACATGAATTTTATAGAGCCTGTAGAAGTGGCTCGTAAAGTAATTAATGGTCTTTATGATGGAGTAAGCACCCAGGAATTGGATGAGCTCGCCGCACAAACTTGCGCCAGCCTCACCACCATCCACCCTGACTATGCCCTACTGGCAGCCCGCATCAGTATTTCAAATTTGCATAAGACTACAAGTCAGTCGTTTTCTAATACCATGAAGCGGCTTTTCACTTATGTTAATCCACGTAACGATAAACATTCACCACTCATTTCTACCGAAGTGTATGGTATTATAAAACAACATGCCGCGCAGCTAGACAATGCCATCGACTATAAGCGCGACTTTCAATACGATTATTTTGGATTTAAAACTTTGGAACGCTCGTACCTGCTACGACTTGACGGGAAAGTAGTAGAAAGACCCCAGCATATGCTTATGCGTGTGGCTATTGGCATACACATGCATGATGTTGAAGCGGCTATAGAAACCTACAATTTACTTTCTGAAAAGTGGTTTACACATGCTACACCAACACTATTTAATGCAGGCACACCAAGACCCCAACTGTCTTCATGCTTTTTATTAACCATGAAAGAAGACAGTATTGAGGGTATATACGATACCCTAAAGATGTGCGCTAAAATTTCTCAATCAGCAGGTGGTATTGGCTTGAGCATTCACGATGTTCGCGCCAAAGGCTCATACATCAGAGGAACCAACGGCTACTCAAATGGTATTGTGCCTATGCTGAGGAATTTTGACATGACGGCAAGATATGTGGATCAGGGCGGAGGAAAGCGAAAAGGTAGTATTGCGATTTATCTTGAACCATGGCATGCAGATGTTTTTGATTTTCTGGAGCTTAAGAAAAACCATGGCAAGGAAGAATTAAGAGCTCGTGACTTATTTTATGCACTTTGGATTCCCGATCTTTTTATGAAAAGGGTAGAATCTAACGACGACTGGTCACTATTTTGCCCCAATGAGGCACCTGGACTGGCAGATTGCTACGGCGAAGAGTTTGAAAAGCTCTATGATAAGTATGAAAAAGAAGGCAGAGCCAGAAAAGTTGTAAAAGCTCAAGATCTATGGTTTGAAATACTAGAAGCACAGATCGAAACTGGCGTTCCTTATATGCTCTTTAAAGATGCCGCTAATAAAAAGTCGAATCAGAAAAACCTCGGAACTATAAAATCGAGCAATCTCTGTACAGAAATAATGGAGTACACTGCCCCTGATGAGGTAGCCGTTTGTAATCTTGCATCAATATCACTGCCGAGATTCATTGATGCTTCCGGCAAATTTGATCATCAAAAACTCTTTGATATTACCAAGGTGATCACCCGCAACCTCAATAAAGTAATAGATGTAAACTACTACCCAGTAGAAGAAGCCAGGCGGTCGAATATGCGACACCGCCCTGTTGGCATTGGTATACAAGGATTGGCCGATGTATTTATGATGCTGCGTATGCCTTTTGACTCAACCGATGCACGCGGGCTGAACCGTGATATTTTCGAGACCATTTATTTTGCAGCACTCACGGCCTCTAACGAACTGGCAAAAGAAGAAGGCCCTTACGAAACATTTGCAGGATCGCCAGCTTCTAAAGGAATATTGCAGTATGATATGTGGGGCGTAGAACCTACAGAAAGATGGGATTGGATGTCGCTGAAAAGGGAAATTAAAAAGCATGGAATCCGCAACTCCCTTTTGCTTGCACCTATGCCAACAGCATCGACTTCACAAATACTTGGAAATAACGAATGCTTTGAGCCTTACACTTCTAATATATACACCCGCAGGGTACTGTCGGGAGAATTTGTTGTGGTCAATAAGCACTTATTGAAAGACTTAATTGGTCTAGGACTTTGGAATGAAGAAATGAAAAACAGACTTATCCAAGCCAACGGTTCAGTGCAGGCCATTCCAGAAATACCACAGAATATTAAGGATATTTACAGAACAGTTTGGGAAATATCTCAGCGTTCTATAATCGATATGTCCGCGGATAGAGGTGCTTTTATAGATCAAAGCCAAAGTTTGAACATACATATTCAGGATGCGAACTTCGGAAAACTAACTTCTATGCATTTTTATGCTTGGAAAAAAGGATTAAAAACCGGAATGTATTATCTTCGAACCAAAGCTGCTGCTGATGCAATCAAGTTTACCATCAAGAAGCAAGAAGCGTCTAAGCCCACTGATCTCGATCAGAAAGCTGATAAACTGGCACAAGTTTCTTGTTCACTTGACAATCCTGATGATTGCATTGCTTGTGGAAGCTAAATCCTTCTATTCCTAAACTAAAGACTAAAGCCTCTCCTAATTGGGATGGGCTTTTTTTCTGAGCTCTTTTTGAAAAGTATCATAACTTGCCTTCGGCTCAGCAATTTGATTTCTGATATATTGGAAATCAGTAAATGCTCTTGCTATGCGCAATGGCAGTTTTCCAGGTTTTACACCAAGCATGTCTGCTATTTGATCATCGAGCAAAAGGCGAATTTGAGCATCGACCAAAGTAGACATTCTACTGTCTGGCAGTGAAGCTTTTAAGTGAGCGATCAGGGATGCAGTAAGTGCTTTGCCTTGATCTGAAGTGCGAAGTTGTCTTCGTGCAATAACCCGCTCAAGATGACTGGCTTGCCGTATATCATCATATAAAAGCCCTTCTTCTATACCAAGCATGTAACCAATTACATACCAATTGTGCATCCAGGCTTCTTTTTCTGCCAAAGTCAATCTGAAACCTAACCTGTCGAGTCCTTTTATAATAATGAGAGAGAAAGCGAGATTGGTGCCAGCAAGATCTTCCTGATTTATGGGCTTACCCCAGGCTTCGTCCCACGGCTTATGCTGAATGAAAAACCTAACCAAAGCATGCCTGAGCCGCGTTTTTGTAATCAAGTCATAAGCAGCGCCTTCGTTTTCAAAGGCGCCCTCGCCAAATAATCCTAAGACAAATTGAGCCGTTTCCAATAGTCTTTTTGAAGGATCAGTCCTTATTTTTTCAGACATAAACAACACACGTGCGCCATTAGCAGCTGCGTAGCAATAAGGCAAACTCATCGCACCCAGTAGCATCATAATCTCTTGTGTATATTTACGATATACTTTTCCGGCCAGTACTATTTTATCCATATTGGCCACAGGGGGCAATTTTATGTATTCATTTTTGAAGGATTGATACGCCTCAGGATATTCCGCACTTGGCGAATCATAAGACAGGAGGTTACCGATTTCTTCTTTAGGTAATGATTTTATTAACTCATTGATGGCCGCATCTCCAGGCGTATCCGTCATTTGCCTATACCTATCCAATTTTTGATTTAACGACTCCATAGTAATTACTAAAACGAATGGTTATTGTGTTTGACTAACAGAAAGATTACCAGACTTGTTTTTCGAATATGATTCAAATTGTTTCCGAGGCTAAGTGTAAGAGGATACCAAGAATTTTTCGACCAGAATTTTCCCTAAGCGGGAATCTAAACTAGAATCGTTTTTTTACCTGTAAGTGCTAAACAGTTGTTTTTTTTGCAGCGAGGAAAAACAATTGTTTAGCAAAAGAATATTCTGCCAAAGGCTTACGTTTACATTTGAAATAACGTTAACGTACTTTTACATTTCTTTTTTTAAATTAATGAAAATTATAAAAGGCAAGAGGCAATTCGGCTAAATGGCATCCTTTTGAAGCGATTATCCAAAAATAATTTGGTAATAGCTTGCAATAACCAAATCATGTGTTAATTTAACACAAAATATTATTTCGTTTGATATGAGCAGTTCTTTAAAACTCGACACCATAGATCGTAAGATTCTTGAAATATTGCAGGCCAGTGCAAAGATCACCAATGCGCAACTTTCTAAAGAAATAGGCTTGTCTCCGGCACCAACTTTGGAGCGGGTGAAGAAACTGGAGCAAGCAGGTATCATTGCAAGCTACCATGCAAAACTTGACACTGATAAAATAGGGCTTGGCGTTTCTACATTTGTAATTGTTTCGCTTTTAGGTCACAATAAGGCAAATATTGAAGGCTTTATGACAGCCATCAACAAAATAAACGAAGTGGTAGAATGCCATCACATAACTGGAGCTGGCGATTTTATTTTGAAAATTGTAACCAAAGACATTTCGGCTTATCAAAAATTGATGCTTGAAAAAGTTAGCGAAATAAAAGAAGTAGACAATATGCAATCTATGGTTGTGCTTTCTACATTTAAAGACAGTAAAGTTTTACCTATTCCTTAAATCGATTGCTTATTTTGCAGCTCGATAATCACTGACATTCCATGACTGCTACGGACAATCAAATTCTAAATAAGAAGCAAGTAATTCAAAAAATCAGCCGTATCGCCTACGAGATTTATGAAAACCACTATCTCGAAAAGCGAATTATACTGGCCGGTGTGCCTGCCACCGGATACCTATTGGCAGGATTAATAAAAAAGGAATTAGAGAAAATTTCGCCTATTGCAGTAAAACTTACCAGAATTCATATAGATAAACTTGACCCATTCGCCTCTGAAGTAAGGATAGATTGTGACCTTGCAGATTTAAAAAATCAATGCATTGTTTTAGTAGATGATGTTTTATACACCGGACGCACTTTTATTAATAGCCTCAAGCCCTTTCTCAATATTCAGGTTAAGCAAATAGAAACCGCTGTTTTAGTGAACCGAGGGCACAAATTATTTCCTATATCGGCAGATTATACAGGCTATGAACTCGCCACTATGCTTAATGACCATGTAGTTGTATCACTCGAAAAAGACAAGTATGGTGTTTTTCTTGATTAACCAAAGATTACAAACTCATCATATCTTTAAATCTAGATGCCTGTCTCCGACTTACTTCTATTTTTTCACCTCCACGAAGCTTCACTAGTAAGCCGCCATTGAACCATGATTCTATTCCTTCAACCCAACTCAAATTTATAATATGCTTGCGACTGGCTCTAAAGAAAGATTTGTCGTCAAGTCGTTTGTCTAAGGCATTCAATGATTTATGAATCATCGGCTTATTTTTGTCAAAATATACTTTTATATAATTGCCGTCAGATTCAAACAATCGCACATCTTCTAAGCGAACAAACCAGCATCTATCTCCATCTTTTACGAATACCTGGTCTTTAATGCCAAGTTTTTTATTTCCTTGTAATTGCTCCATAGCTGCCTCTTCTTGATGCTGCTGTATCACTTTACTTAAGGCATCTTGCAAACGTTCGGGGCGTATTGGCTTGAGCAAATAATCTAAAGCATTTACTTCAAAAGCTTTTAATGCATATTCATCATAAGCAGTTGTAAATATCACCTGAGGCACATATTCCAGCAATTCAAGTAGCTCAAAGCCTGTTTTGCCTGGCATTTGAATGTCGAGAAATATAAGATCTGGTTTTTTTGTTTCTATTTGCTCCTGCGCATCATCAGCATTTACGGCTTCGCCAATAATCTCTACTTCTTTATATGTAGCAAGCAATGAAGCTAATTCCTTACGTGCCAGTCGTTCATCATCTACAATCAATGCTTTCATATTGGTAAATTTTAAAAGTTGAAACTAATCAATATCCGCTTTGCGGAATTATTACCTTGGTTAATACTGTATTTTCTGCCTCATTAGCAATACTAATGCTAGCCTTGTTGCCATACAAAAGGTTAAGTCTTTGTTCTGTATTTTCTAAACCCAATCCTTTAGTAGGGTTATCAATACCATTTTCATAAGTGCCTGTATTTCTGATTTCTATCTTTAGTGTCTCATCAGAAATGTTGGTTTTTATATGTATTTTTCCGCCTTCTTTGAGTTTAGAAATACCATGTTTTATGCCGTTTTCGACCAATGTCTGTAGCATAAAAGGAGGTACTTGATATTTTTCTGATCCGGGCTCAATGTCAAATGTGGTCTCTAGTCGCTCCTCGAACCTAATGCCTTCAAGTTCTAAATAATCTTTTACCATATTAATTTCTTCAGAAAAGCTGGTGAGTTGCTGTTTGCTCGACATTAGAGAGCCTCTGAGTATGCATGAAAGTTGGGTAATTGCTGTTTTTGATTTGATGGGATTTTCGTCAACTAGAGCTCGTATGCTGTTGAGCGCATTGAAAATAAAATGTGGATTGAGCTGCGATTTTAGTTGGTTCAATTTTATTTCATTGACTAGTGCCTCATACTTGAGCGTTTTGTTATAGCGGTGTATATAGTGAAACATGAAATAAATAAGCGACCACAAAAAGTAGAAAACCATGGCTGCAAATATGTACGTGAGCACAACAAATATTTCGAAATCAGTATGGTAATCAATGATGCCTAAAAAATATGATATGCATATTTGAAATAAATAGTTGGAGACACCCAAAATTGAAATCAGGAAGATTACCCGCAGAAAAAGAGCCTGAATTGGGAGATTGATCCAGCCTCTGCTTTTAATATAATTTCGATATAAATGTGAGCTGAAAAAGAACCAGGTGGCAGAAAGTACAATACTGATTGCACGGCGTGTTTCAAAAGTGTCTGCTAAAGCCAGAAAAAAAAGATTTACAAGAGCATAGCTGCTCCATCCGGCAATTTGCAGAATCCAATAAAATACCTGCTTACTAAATTTCACGATGGTTTATATGCTTTAGTAGACAATTCGATTACCCAACTACATTTATTTTATCGAACAAAAATCGACAAACACCCCAGCAAAAAAGCATATTCAACTCATTCCAAAAAACTTAGACACTCAATATTAAGATAATGTACATGCGCCAAGTATAATGTATTACTGCAATGAAATTTACTTTATTGAATGCCAATGATGTCATTGAATACCAACACTATTTCTGAGTGCTTGAATTTAAGACAAAAATACTATAGTGATCCATGAATTTTTATAAGCGGGTTAATAGACTTTTAAAAAGGCTAAATTCATTGAAATGAATTGATATAAATACTTTATTAAAAGTGTTTAGTTGCTTTTATTTTTGAATTGATCAAATTTGCTTGGGATTTCCTTAGGTGGAAAATGATTGTTAGACTCATCTACATCAGCGGTGGCAGCATCGGGGTCTAAGACTATCGATTCTATTTCCTTTTCGCGGGTTATCACTTTCGAAATCTCATTTTCATTGAGCCTCCATACTTCAGCGGGTAAATTTAATCGTTCGGTACTTCCGTCGCGGTAGTTGATCTGCAAAAAGATGGGCATGACCAATCCTCCAATATTTTTAAAATGAAGCTCATAGAAATTTAAGCCTGGCTTCAAAATTTCATTTTTTTCATCCATGTTGAAATTAAGCGGGCGATAATACTTCAATTTATTTTCTTCGGTTACTACTTCACCTTCTGCCAGGGTGCGGGCTTGTTCAGATTTTGCTTTGCGTCTTTTACTTTTTGCATCGGCTTCTTCTTGAGGAACTTCGTCTGCCTTGTACTTATACCAAATCACATCACTTATGGCAATGTCTACATGATCTGTGGTATAAAACCATCCTTTCCAAAACCAATCTAAATCCACACTAGAAGCATCTTCCATGGTTCGAAAAAAATCGGCAGGAGTCGGATGTCTAAATGCCCATCTGCGGGAATATTCTTTGAAAGCAAAGTCAAAGAGTTCAGTACCCATAATGGACTCACGCAATATGTTTAGTGCAGTGGCAGGTTTTGAGTAGGCATTGTTACCGAATTGTTTTATTTGTTCAGAGTTGGTCATAATGGGCACCATGGTATCTTTTTCGCCTTTCATATAGGGGATGATATTGGCGGCTGGCCCACGTCTCGATGGATATTCAGGATCCCATGCTTTTTCTGCCAGATATTGCACAAATGAATTTAATCCTTCATCCATCCACGACCATTGGCGCTCATCTGAATTTACGATCATTGGAAAAAAGTTGTGTCCCACCTCGTGAATGACCACACTGATCATACCATGCTTGAGGGCTTCAGTATATTTTCCATTTTTATCTGGTCGGCCATAGTTGAAACAAATCATGGGATATTCCATGCCATTTGAAGCTTCTACAGAAATTGCGACGGGGTATGGATAATCTATAGTGTATTGTGAATAAATTTCTAAGGTATGAGCCACAACTCTGGTTGAATATTCTTCATACAGTGGATTGGCCTCTTTCGGGTAATATGACATGGCCATCACATTGCTACCATTAATATCCACGCCCATTGCATCCCAAATATATTTTCGGGAACTGCCCAGAGCAAAATCACGTACATTTTTTGCTGAGTAATGCCAGGTCTTTTTAGCAGTAGATTTTTCTTTTTCTTTTGCTTCAGCTTCTTCCTGATTCACGATCATAATCGGTTCAGCAGCAGTTTTAGCTTTTTCTAGAAGTGAAATTTGTGACGGAGTGAGTACTTCATCCGGGTTTTGCAGTTCACCGGTAGCAGCAACTATATGATCGGCCGGTACTGTCATTTTTACTTCATAGTTACCAAATGGCAAGGCGAACTCACCTCTACCCAAAAACTGCTTATTTTGCCATCCTTCTATGTCATCGTACACACACATGCGCGGAAACCACTGAGCAATAGTGTACAAGTAGTTCCCATCATCAAAATATTCATATCCACACCTGCCGCCAAGCCGCATTCTGTCATTGATATAATAAAACCACTTGATGCTAAAAGTATACTTAGCGCCAGGCTCAATTTCATTGGGTAGATCTATGCGCATCATGGTTTTATTAATTGTATGTGGCAAATCATTTCCTTCCTGATCTTTTACAGCCAATATTTTGTAACCCATGTCGTAGTTATGTCCAGTCATATTTACGAGCTCCTGGCTTGTAAATCCCTTACTAATACTGTTGGTTGCCGATTTATATGTATCTGATTCAGGATGCATCATATTTTGATCAAGCTGAATCCATAGATATTTGAGAGGTGTAGGTGCGTAATTATGGTAAGTAATTTCTTCAAAGCCTGATATACTTTGATCTTCGTCGTTGAGCTCGGCCACAATATTGTAGTCTGCTTGCTGCTGCCAATATTGTGGACCAGGTGCACCGTCTGCATTTCGGTAGACATTGGGCGTAGGCAAAAGCGTTTCTAATTGTTCAAATCGTCGACCATCGAATTGTGCCTGTAAGCAAAACGGAGCCAATAATAAGACTACAATAAATACAGACAAGTAAAGTTTTTTTGTAAAAAATCTATTGTAAATAAAATCAATTAAAATCTCAATCCGCATTTTCATTAGCTACCAAAATTTATATTCAAACATCATAGTGAGGGCAATTCCGGCAATTGCCGAGGATATAACCATCACCCAGTCCCTTCTGTTTACGCCCATTAAGTTAACAACAAAAAAAGATAAGAGTAAAAAGAAAATGACCACCACGATTTGACCCAATTCTATTCCCAAATTAAAAGCTAATAAAGGCGTGGTGACAGAACTTTCTTTGCCCAAAAGACCACGAAGGTAATTTGAAAACCCGAATCCATGTATCAATCCAAATATCATGGCTAGAAAATAGTTTCTTTGTAAGTTCCTGGTAATATTGAAGTTGTCCTTCTTTCTGAAAATGTTTGAAAGTGAGGTTAGGAAAATAGTCACCGGAATAAGATATTCTATCAAAGCTTCGTTGAATTTTACTACATTGAGCACTGCTAAGGCTAGTGTGATAGAATGACCGATTGTAAATGCTGTAACCAGAATGATTACTTTTTTCCAGTCTTTAATTAAAAAGATTACATTGAGGGAGAGTATAAAAAGAATGTGGTCAACGGCATAAATGTCCAGAATATGCTGTACCCCAAGTTTGAAATACAATGAAAATTGCGTCATGAATGATTAAAAATCACAATGGAAACTAATTTGATTAAAACTTTTGCAATATAAAACAAGTTTTTTGTATTTGATAAAAATGATCTATCGTTCACTTACACTGTTGCCCTTACTTCTTTTACTGGCCTATATGCTTTCGGCACATCCGTTTCATGTCGGAATCGCTGAAGTAAAATATAATGAAAACCAGCAATCCATCGAGATTACTTTAAGGCTTTTTATTGACGATCTTGAGAATGCGCTAACTAAAAGATATGAAATGCCGGTTGATTTAGTTGCTGATGTTGAACAAGGTTTGTATGGTCAGTTAGTTCATGATTACCTCAAGCTTGAATTTCAAGTACAAATTAATGGCAGCTCTTCAAAATTCCACTTATTAGGCTATGAACTAGAGGATGATGCCATCTGGTGCTACCTGGAAGTGAAAAATGTAAAGAAAGTGAGTGCACTTCATGTACGGAATAGCATTTTCTTCGAATTGTTTGAAAACCAAATCCACCTGGTTCATGTAGATATCAATAATAAAAAAAGAAGCTTTAAAACGAGTTCCAGATCACCAGGCATCACTTACGAACCTTGAGTTAGCTCAAATTCTTTGAAGATTTTCCAACCAGATGAACCATGGTGCTTAAGCAAATGAAAAGACTTGGCTTCAAATTCATAATAGAAGTCATTTTGTTTGTAGCGATTCATGATTTCAAAAAATGCCTCAGGTTTTAAATCGCGTAAAGCCAAAGTCAGATGTGGCGTAAATCCATTGTTTTTATTCAGACTGGCTTTCAAATTTGTTTTTTCGTAAAAATTAGATTCCATTTTTTTTTGATATTCAGTCAATACCTTGTTTTGCGATACTTTAATGTAAATGACTTTTTGACCAAAAGATCCTATTCCCTGAAGAATGAAATGAAGACCAGTTGGTATTTTTGGAGACTCGATAAGTACTTCTTCTAGAAAAGGCTCCTTTATGGGATCAAATGAAAATGGAGGAATTAGAGTGATATGAGGTGGCGATTTCAAGGCAGCCGTGGTTTCATACCGCTCAGCTATTTCTTCTTTTAGTAAGGTAATATCTTTTGCTATCGATTCAGGAGGTACTATGGCTACAAAATATAGGATTTTATTGGCGGGCATATCATTATAGATTCAAAAAGCATTTAATATAAGATATAATTTACAATTGAATGAAAATGAATGTAATGCTTCACTAATGTTGATTGAAAATATTTATGTTTGATGATTTAAAGTTGCTCTCCCTCAGTTTTTTGAATAAGTAGATAAGTCAGCAAGATTTGGTTAATGCCAAATTAATAAAGAATGGTACTTAAGCAAGATAATTTTAGATTTACCATGTTGATTTATTCCCATCATTAAATCTATTTTGAGTAACTTAGCATCTCTAAAATCAAGGCTATGAAACCTTTCAAAATAGTATTCCAAGGCCTTTTGCTTTTTTTGCTTTTAACTTTTGTACCCATGACTAAAACATGGGGATTAACAGGTTTACATAGATGGCAAGCTGCTGATAGTCTGGTGCTCATACGTGGGCATGTTTATGATAGTGTCAGCCATAGTCCAGAAATACGACCTGTAAAAGCAAAATTAATATTTGAACGAATGCCCTATGGAAATGAAATTGGGATTATAAGCTCAAAAGATTCAGCAGGGTATTATGAATACTATCTATCTTACAATCATGAGTATACATTAAATGTAAGTGCCGAGGGCCATCAAAAAAACTTTAATCAAATACGACCTAAAGATATTCAACATAGTGGTGTAATTACTCTGGATATTTTTTTACAACCTCAATTAAAAGCCAACCAAGTAATTCGTTTAGAGAAACTTATTTTTGAACAAGGCAAATCTGCCATAACTGTTTCATCCAATCAAGAGCTTAACCGTCTGGTAAGCATAATGAAAGAGCATCCGAAAATGCAGATCCAACTTGAAGGGCATACCGATTGGAGAGGCAGTAAGAAGTTAAATCACAAATTATCTCAAGACCGTGTATTGGCAGTTAAAAGCTATCTTGTAAACTATGGGGTATCATCTAAGCGAATAAAAACTAAGGCTTTTGGAGGCTCCGATCCCTTAACACGTGAACAATCTTTAGAGGCTTCTGAAATAAACAGGCGCGTTGAGGTGAGAATATTAAAATTATAATATATTTTTACATCTTTCCTTGTTAATTAGAATACCTGTCAATTAATAAGCTATGCAAAAGATGTCACGTACAATACTATTTTTCCTAGCAGTTACACTATGTTCCAACCTTCATGCACAAAAAGTTTTTTGGGCTGACAAGGTAGTCGATTTCTCATCACAACTTTCTGAATATGAATATTCTGCCTCGCAGGTACTTGGCAAACCAAATGCCATGCCCCAGGGTGGTGACAGTCCTACGGCCTGGTTGCCTGGTAAACCTAATCGTTTGGAATTTATACATGTAAGCTTCGAGAGAGCAATTTATGTAGAACAAATTGTCATTGCAGAATCTTACAACCCCAGTTCCTTGTATCAAATTTATCTCCTCAACCGACAAGGCAATGAATATTTGGTGCATACTTTCGAACCTAAACCTGTAGATGTAAAAGGTAGGCTGCTCAACATCAATATTGATCGTACACCTTACAGAGTATATGGTCTTAAGCTGGTGGTAGACGGTAAAGCTGTGCCTGGCTATAGCGGTGTTGATGCCATTGGCATTTCTGGAAGTCGCGAACCGGTTACAGTTGAAGTAGATGTAGTTCCTAATCTGACCGAAAACATTTTAACTGAAAAACTATCGGATGCAGTAAACAGCCCTTATGCTGAAACCAGACCATTGATAGCACCAGACGGTAAGACTTTATATTTTAGTCGTGCAAATCATCCAGGCAATGTGGGTGGCGAAGATGACCCCAATGATGTTTGGTATTCGGAGTTCGATCCTGAAACCAACAACTGGAAAATGGCTATAAACGCTGGCGAACCATTGAATAATAAAGGGCCAAATTACATAAGCTCAATTACGCCCGACGGACAATCCATGACTGTTTTATTAGGTAATGTATATGGTCGTAGGGATAAAATGAAACCCGGTGTTTCGATATCTTCCAAAACCAGTGAAGGGTGGTCAACACCGAAAGAGCTCGATATTATCAATGCATTTATAGAAGACACCGATGGCAACTATTTTTTAGCAAATGATAGGCGAACACTCATTATGGCCGTGAACCGCTACGATACGTATGGAGGAAAAGATCTGTATGTGAGTTTTTTGCAATCGGATGGCAAATGGACAGAACCTCTGAACATGGGCAGTGATCTGAATACAGCACATGATGAATTTTCACCTTTTTTAGCTGCTGACAACGAAACTATGTATTTTTCTTCTAAAGGATACGCAGGTTTTGGCGGAGCTGACATATATATAAGTCGTAGATTAGACGACACTTGGCGAAGATGGACGGAACCTGAAAATCTTGGCTCGGATATTAATTCTGCGGGAGATGATGTGTTTTTTACCATACCTCCATCAGGCACATATGCTTATTTTGCTAAGGGGACTTCAGAAAAAGATATTGATATTCATAGAATTGAGATGCCTATTTTCTTTCAGCCTTCTCCTGTAGTATCTATAAAAGGTCGGGTGCTTGATGCTATCGACAGTGACCCCTTGCCAGCACGTATTTCTTATAAAATATTACCTGAAAATCGTGAAGTTGGGTTCACCTTTACCGATATAGTTACTGGTGATTATGAAATTTTATTGCCTTCAGGCGCCGCTTATGTTTATGAAGCAGATGCCGATGGTTATGACATCAAAGAAGAGCGTATAGATTTGATGGAAGAGACCAACTATCGTGAAATTGAAAAGGATATGCTATTGGCCAGATCGTCAGCCCCAAGGGAAGAAACGCCAATTGTTGCAGATGATGAAGAAAAAGTACAAGATTTTATCTCAGGAAAATCTGAGATGCTCAACTTGGGTAGTGTAGTGCTATTTGATTTTGCCTCTGACAATGTATCAAAAGATGCACATCCTTACCTGGATATAATTGCTGAGTTTCTGATGGCCAACAAAGAAAAGAAAATGATGATAAGTGGCCATACCGACATTGTAGGTTCATCATCATATAATTTAGGTTTGTCGGAGCGCAGAGCCAAAAATGTTATGAATTATTTGGTTAGCAAAGGTGCTGATAAAAAACAAATTGACACAAAAGGATATGGCGATACCCGACCTATCGATAGTAATGAAACTCAAGAAGGTAGAGCTAAAAACCGTAGGGTGGAGTTTAATTGGAAATAAACGAAATTAGCGTAGTAAAATACGTGATTTAACAAAAAAGCCCGGAACTAAACTTACGGGTTTTTTTGTGCATTTTTCTAGCTAAAAATGCAGTCAGACACTATAAATATTCTATCTTTTTCGCCCTCTAGGTTTTTTAGAACCAGATTTCTTTTCAGGTTTCTTTTTTAGAACTCTTTCTTTTTTCTCATGAAAAGCACCTTTAAAGCTCGGATCCAAAGCCTTTTTTAAATTATCAATATCTCGCTCGATCTCAATACGCTCATCTCGTCCGGTAGGAACTACCTCAACTTCAGCAGGGATAGGCAATTCTTCTATAGTACCACGAATGAGCTTTTCTATTTTATGCAGATGTAAAATTTCTGAAGCATTGACAAAAGAAATAGCTATACCGGTTTTCTCGGCGCGACCTGTTCTGCCGATTCTATGTACATAATCTTCGTAGGCCAGTGGCAATTCAAAATTTATTACATGAGAAACCATATTTATATCATGACCTCTCGCCGAAACATCTGTTGTGACAAGAATCCGGATGTCTCCGTCTTTAAAATCACGCATGGCATTCAACCTGGTATTTTGTGCCTTATTGCTATGGATAATTCTTGTTTGAGACTCAACCTTTCTGCTCAAAAACTTAAAAATATTATTGGCAGTTTCTTTAGTGCGTACAAAGACAATTACTTTTCGGAAATCTGGATTTTGAAATAAGTAATTGAGCATATTGACTTTTGTCCTGAAATTAGGCACTTGATAATAATACTGGGTAATTGTATCAGCAGGCGTAGACTGAGGCGTAACTTCAACCCGTAGAGGAAAATCTAGAAACTCTCCTGACAACTTTTCAACTTTTACCGGAAAAGTAGCTGAAAAGAGAAGGTTTTGCCTTTTAGTAGGAATTTTCTCTAATATCTCTCTGATTTGAGGCATAAAACCCATGTCCATCATTTTATCAGCTTCGTCCAATACCATTATTTGAACACCTTTGGTGCTCAGATCACCCTTGCGATAAAGCTCCAAAAATCTCCCGGGGGTGCTTACTACAATATCTGCGCCTTGTTTCAAGGCTTCTATCTGTGTTTTAGGGCCAACGCCTCCATACAGTTGCACAATGCGCAAATCAAGATAAGAAGCGAGTTGTTTGGCATTGGCATACACTTGAATCACAAGCTCGCGGGTAGGCACCAAAATCATGACCCTGGGTTCATCACCTTGTGCATATTTTATCTTCATCAGAATGGGAAGCAAGTAAGCAGCGGTTTTACCGGTTCCAGTTTGAGCAATTCCCAGCAAATCATGACCTGCAAGTATTAGAGGAATTGCCTGAACCTGTATTGGTGTAGGTTTTTGGTAATCAAGGTCTTCTATGGCTGAGAGCAACTGGCGGTTCAATTTGAACTCATTGAAACGCTCAATATTTTTTGACATGGTGTAGCTTATATGTAATTTAATGCAGGAATAATTATTTAGCCATTATGAACACGATACTCATTCGCAATGCGAATATAGTCAACGAAGGTAGTGTATACCAATCTGATGTTTTCATTAAAGACCGATTTATAAACAAAGTTGAAAGGGAAATCAGCAACAAAGATGCAGATATAGAAATTGATGCGCAAGGGAAGTATCTTTTTCCAGGTATAATTGACGATCAGGTACACTTTAGGGAGCCTGGATTAACACATAAAGGCGATATCGCTTCAGAATCTAAAGCTGCCGTTGCGGGAGGGATTACCACTTTTATGGAAATGCCAAATACCATTCCTCAAGCCACAACACTTGATTTGTTAGAACAGAAGTACGCCATTGCAAGTACAAAATCGATGGCAAATTATAGTTTTTACCTTGGGGCAACCAATGATAATTTGGAGGAAGTTTTAAAAGCCGATTCCAAAAATATATGCGGAATAAAGGTCTTTATGGGATCATCAACTGGTAATATGCTGGTTGACAATTATAAGGCTTTGGAAAGCATATTCAGTCAAAGCCCTATGTTGGTTGCTACGCATTGCGAAGATGAGCAAACCATTCAAAAAAACCTCGAGATATTCAAAGCCGAGTTTGGCGAGTTCATACCCATAGAGTATCATCCGGCCATAAGAAGCGCCGAGGCATGTTGGCTTTCATCGTCAATGGCAGTGGAGCTTGCCCAAAAACATGGCACAAGACTTCATGTGCTCCATATATCAACAGAAAAAGAGACTCAACTTTTTGAAGTATTACCACTTTCAGAAAAAAAGATTACTGCTGAAGCTTGTGTACATCATCTGTGGTTTGATTCAGATCATTACCTTAGCAAAGGTGCTTTGATCAAGTGGAATCCGGCAGTGAAGGAGGCTAAAGACAGAGCTGCTATAATGAAGGCAATAAATGATGATAGAATTGATATAATTGCTACCGACCATGCGCCACATACATTAGAAGAAAAGCAAAACAGTTATCTGAGCTGCCCATCTGGCGGGCCACTAGTTCAGCACAGCCTAGTAGCCATGCTCGAGTTATATCACAAAAAACGAATCAGCTTAACTAAGATCATTGAAAAAATGTGTCATAACCCTGCCACTCTTTTCAACATAGAAAAACGAGGATTTATTAGAGAAGGATATTTTGGGGACTTAGTAATCGTCGATCTGGATGACCCCTGGACAGTGGATAAAAGTAATCTTTATTATAAATGCAAATGGTCACCCTTTGAGGATCAACTTTTCCATTCTAAAATTACACATACCATTGTTTCAGGACATCTTGCTTATGCTGAAAATGAATTTTTATACGGACAGAGTGGAATGAGGCTTAGTTTTGACAGGCACTAATTGGATTTTAACATCTTTTGTCTTGTGAATGCGTAAACTACAACAGGAGGAATATATATGAAAAATCTAATTCTAATTCCATTAATGTCTTTTTCAATACTCTTTTCAGGAGTTGTTTTGGCGCAGGTAAATAGCCAATTAAGTATAAAGGTTGTAGGAAATATTACCGATGCCGACCTGCATCAACCGATTGGTTTTGCTCACATTACTACCAATGAACATTCAGGTACTATAAGTGATGCAAAGGGTGATTTCAATATTATTGCAAAGCCTGGCGATACCCTGGTAATAACACACGCTGGATATCTTACCAGTAAAGTATCCATACCTCAGGATTATGCAATGAAAAATTTCCGATTAAATCTCCAACTTCAATCTGGCGCACAAATGCTTGAAAATGTTGATGTGGTAAATTTTTTACCAATAGACATAGAAGAATTCAAAGAAGCTTTTTTGTTGATGGACGCTGATCACGTAATGGCTATGGAAAATTTTAATAGAAATTCTGAAAAGCTAAAAACACAGCTTGGTGATTGGCATTATGATAAGATTGAAATGAGTGGTTATGAAAATTACAGAAATCAGGAACAAGGTCCAAGAGGTGTAAATCTTTTAGGAATTTTTGACATATTTTCAGGTAAGAATAAATCAAAGAATAAATAGCTTGAAGTAGGATAAGCTGAAAAATTATATTAAAACTGAATGTATAGCCCCAATAGGCAAACGTTCAGTTTTTTTATTTTTAGTGATTTGGAGTCAATTGATGAGTTATAGAAACTCATTTTGTATTTAAGCAATGCTCTGAACTATCATAAATATGATTCCTCTGCGAATTTCTTACGCAATGCGGTATAATTAGTCCATATTTCTCGCACTATGTCAGCCGCTGGCATTATGCGATCAATACCCGCAGAAATCTGACCAATTTCTAATTCTCCTTCATCCATGTCTCCTTCAAACATACCTTTTTTAGATCTTCCCTTACCAAGTAGTATCCGAAGTTCTTCTTTTTGAACCCCACTTAATTCAGCACTTTTTATTTGTTGATAGAACTCATTTTTGAGCAGTCTCACAGGGGTGAGTTGTTTCATGACCAATTCTGTGTCACCTTCTCCAGCTTCAACAATCTTCTTTTTAAAGTTTTCGTGCGCCGATGATTCTTTACTGGCTGCAAAACGACTACCAATTTGGACAGCCTCTGCACCCAATGCCATAGCTCCAAGCATAGAAGTACCATCACCTATACCTCCTGCAGCAATTAAGGGTAGTGAAACCGCCTTTCGTACCAAAGGCAATAAACAAAATGTGGTGGTTTCTTCGCGACCGTTATGACCACCTGCTTCAAAACCCTCTGCAACAATAGCATCTACACCTACATCTTCACATTTTCGGGCAAACTTCACATTAGATACCACATGCACTACTTTAATGTCAGCATTTTGCAATATCTTAGTCCATATTGCAGGATTGCCCGCAGAGGTAAAAACTATTTTTACTTTTTCTTCAATGATGATTTCGATTAGCTTATCAATATCGGGATAAAGTAAGGGTACATTCACTCCAAATGGTTTGTTTGTGGCCACTTGGCATTTGCGAATGTGTTCACGTAAAATCTCAGGATACATAGAGCCCGAACCAATTATGCCAAGCCCACCTGCTTCACTAACAGCCGAAGCCAATTTCCAACCACTGCACCAAACCATTCCAGCCTGTATGATCGGAAATTTTATTCTAAAGAGCTCTGTAATCCTGTTTTTCATGCGTGAATTATTTAGATGTACAAAGGTAAGTCTAATTTCAAAGGGCTGAACCCCGAAGAACAAAAAACAATTTTTTTCTTATAATTATTCATAAAAAATAACGAAATGTATTTGTTCTTCTGCATTTAACACTGAGATAACATTGTAATGAATGCATAGATTTAAAATGAAATCAAATAAGGGTATTTCGGTTAAATATTTTATAAAAATGTCTTGCTTTATTGTAAGTATTTAAAAAATAGATACTTATCCACAAAGTAAAATTTTAATATGCGAGGCTTAAGTGCTTGAAAAACAGATATATAACAAAATACTTTAGAATTTTGTGGATAACTGTCGAAATTTGTGGAAAACTATTCACACCTATGCTTGCATATATTTATTTATTGTTAAATTGACACCATGAGCATTTTTTATGCCAACTCTTTTGGTTTGATTCAGTTAAACCATGTAAGGAAGCTTCAAAAAATAGATGAAATATTTTATTAAATTTTTAAAGACAATATCACATGTTTTGGACCATAAAAATTTTTAACAACGCAACGAAAAAAGTTTTTAGGTTGAAATGTTTGTTGTTGCTGTTCGTTTTTACAAGCAACCAACCGATATATTCTCAGGACATGGACATGGCAGTAGAGGTGATTAAATATCCACGTTTACTTGAGTTATTGGACAAGCCACAGGCCATGGATATCGAAGTCTTTAATTTTTGGGCAACCTGGTGTGGACCTTGCGTCAAAGAGCTTCCATACTTTGAAAAACTAAGCACACAATATGACAACGTTAAAGTTTTTCTCATAAGCTTTGATGACGTTGAAAAACTCGAAACTTCCGTAAAAAATTTTATTAATAAGCGGAACCTGAAATCTAAAATATTTCTGGTAGATGAAACAGACTACAATTCTTTTATCGATAAGGTCGATGCAAGATGGTCGGGTGCAATACCGGCTACCATAATTATAGATCGACGAAGTGGAGAAAGACTGTTTTATGAAAAAGAATTTGAAGAGGGTGAATTGAATGAAATTATTGATAAACTAAATCCTTAAAACCATGAAAAATTTATTATTGCTAAGCGCCATAACGATGGCTTCGATTATGCTAGCTTTTACCAGCGATCAACCTGGTGTAGAAGTGGGTGACAAAGCACCAGATTTTAGATTGGAAAATGTAGATGGAACAATGGTTTCTTTAGCCGATCACAAAAATGCAAAGGCATATATTGTGATTTTTACTTGTAATACATGCCCTTATGCTAAAGATTGGGAAGACAGGATAGCTTCCTTGCACGCTAAATACGCATCAAAAGGGGTGCCTGTCATTGCTATAAATCCCAATGATCCAGCAATTTCTGCTGGTGATTCATTTGACAAAATGAAGGAGATATCAGAAGAGAAAGGGTATGAATTCCCTTATCTATTTGATGAGTCACAAAGCACCGCAGCAGCTTATGGTGCAACGCGAACTCCACATGCCTATGTATTGAATAAAGATATGAAGGTGATTTATATAGGTGCCATCGACAATAATCATAAGCAAGCTAACAATGCAGATAAAAAATATGTAGAAGACGCTGTGGAATCCATATTGGATAATAAGGAATTGAAAGTAAAAAGCACCAAGTCAGTTGGGTGTACCATCAAATGGAGAAAAGCCTGATGCCATCGGCAGAGAGCCAAAAAGTAAAGGGTTCTGCGATCCTATGATCTCAGAACCCTTCGTTATTAGAGGTATAATTTGTTTTAACATCAACACATTATTAGCATTTCCTTCTGAAAGGCTTGAATGTTATGCTCTTTGAGCTCTTACACTTTCGAGACTTTTTGTTTATTATTTTTGTATTTAATCTCAAAGGCCTGATAAGAATTATGAATGGCTATTGAAGGTAAATAAGCCTCACTTCCTGCCAATATCACGCTATCATCTAGTTTTTTCTTCAAATCATTTATAGGTTGTGAAATCTTAAAGATTGATTGAATCAGCGTGATGTCTTTTTTAATCTCTTCGACATCAACATCATTCGGCACTGTTTCTGGATTTTCCTCAGCTATTTTCAAACAATCGTATACAAATTCAACTGTATTCTTTTTCATTTTCGGCAATGACGCTTTCTCCTCTTTACTTAATATAACTAACTTGGAAAGTTTGTCATTAATAAATTTTATTGCATCCAAAATTTCTTTTAGGTCTTTATCGGGGATGTGGGTGGAGATCTGATTGCTATATGCCATGACCTTGAGAATTTAAGTGTCTAAGAATACGACCGAAATAGGTGAGACCCATTACCGGGTCATATTAGTAACGTAAATGGGTGATATTTGGGTTCCCGATATTACAGTTAATTTACAAAAAATTTGACTTTATTTTATTGTAAGAAATCTTTCTAAAATATTTCGAAATTATTAGCGGTATAGGCCATGCATAATTTCGACCACCAGTATCAATTTTTGAAGTTTCAATTGAGTTTACTAGTGATTTTAGCTCTTTTAATATTAAGAATAAAAACACCAGTAATAATGGTTATGGTACCAATAATGTGTGAAAAAAGTATTTTTTCATGATCTAAAGCACCCCACAGTAATGCCACAATTGGGATAAAATAAGTTACTGATCCGGCAAATACCGGACTGGCAAGCTTAATCAACTGGTTGAATAAAATAAGTGCTAGTCCCGTACCAAAAAAGCCAAGAACAACTACACTTAAAAGCGGTAAATTATTGTGTTGTATATTGTACACTTTTTCCACTATTTCTGTAAAACTCAATAGATAGATTAATGCAAATGGGAACAGTAAAATTAGTGAAACTGTAGAAATGGTGATTGAAGGAATACTGACAAGTTTGTGTTTGATAATGTTGACATTGAATCCATAACACAAAGTGGCCAGTAATACAAAAATGGCGTAGGAATTTATGTTGCTCAACTGCCCACCCGAGCCCGCAAACACCAGCACCACACAGCCCGCAAAAGCTAATGTAAAACCAAAGAATTCGTTGGATCTTATTTTATAATTAAAAAAAATTGAACCTACGATAATGATCCATGCAGGGGTAAGGGCATTAAAGATGCCTGTGATGCCACTACCAAGCCGGGTTTCGGCAAAAGCAAAAAGAAAAGACGGAATGAAAGTACCTAAAACTCCTGTACTAAAGATTATAGCTATTTGACGAAAACTAAGACCCTTTAATTTGTTAAGAGCAATTGGACTAACAAAAACTGCCGCCATCAACACCCGCATACCTGCTACTTCGCCGGGGCTAAGTGCCACAAGCCCTTTTTTAATAAGTATAAATGAGCTGCCCCATATGACAGAAAGGATGAGCAATAGCAGCCAGGCGTGTAAATTATTTTTTTCCAAATAAAGTATTTTTTAAGGATTGTAAATTACCATAAGTGCATAGATAAAATAAGGTTGGAGTAGAATTCAATTGTTATACCCCTTAAAACTAAAATTAGATTTATAAGCTAAGTGTTTATATATCCTAGTGAAAATTAGGCATCCACTTCAAATTTTCTTAAACCTAATCTTAATTTGTTTTATAAGAAACCTTTTAATGGCACATTTATGTAAACTCCCACTCTTCATTTTCAATAGAAAACCTCATCGATACGAGATTGGATCGAATCTAAAAAAACATTAATTTACATTTTTAAATCGAGTATTTATTTTGTCCACTAGCTCCAATAGATTGACACTAGAGGGTAACTAACAAAATATTTTATTCTATGAAACTCACACGTAGAGAATTTTTAAACACAGTTACTGCCGGTGCTGGTACATTACTTATTGGGCATCAAGCACTGGCAAAATCTGGATCCTTTAATCCACAATCCACTAGCGCATATCAAACAGTAACTTTAGGGAAATCAGGTATTGAAACTACCCTGCTCGGTATGGGCACAGGATTTAACGGAGGCAACCGTTCTTCTTCGATCACCAGAGCCGAAAAAGGCCATGCCGAAGCCATCATTCGCTATGCACATGAAAGAGGTATTCGCTTTTTCGATTGTGCCGATATCTATGGCACTCACCCGCATACTATGAGAGCCCTTAAAACCATTCCGCGAAATGATTATGTAATCTGCTCAAAGATTTGGGTAAGATCAGGCTCACTACCAGAGCCCGAAAGGCCAGATGCCGATGTGGTGGTTGATCGATTTCGTAAAGAACTCGACACAGATTATATCGACTTGATGCAAATACATTGTATGGTAGATCCTGAGTGGACCGATCAACAAAAGCAACAAATGGATATACTCGAAAATCTCAAATCTAAAGGCATTATCAGGGCACATGGTGTTTCCGTACATTCCCTTGAAGCCATGGAAGCATGTGTAGAGAGTGATTGGGTTGATGTGGTGCATGTGCGCATTAATGCTTTTGGAGATGCAATGGATCGAAAAAATCCTGCTGAGGTTATACCTGTAATTGAAAAGCTTCATAGAGCAGGAAAAGGCGTTATTGGTATGAAGCTCGTTGGTAATGGAAATTTTAAAAATGATCCGGGAAAAATAGACCAATCGCTAAAATATGCCTTGGGACTTGGAACCATCGACACCATTATTGTTGGCTTCGAAGAATTCGCTCAAATTGATAATTTCGCCAATAGGTTAGAGAATTCATTGAAAGAAACCAGAAAAGGTTAAACTAAGCACAGTATCGGTGCATTATTTATTTCGAAATGTTTTCTTATAAATAGGTATTCGATAAGCAAACTGCATCCAAAGCAATGGAAACAATAATACATCACCAATGATGTTTCCTGAAGTAAAAGTAATATGATCACTGATAAGTGTACCACCATTGTTTTTACGTAATAGATGGCGATGTTTCCACGACTTTAAAAAAAATGGCAACTCAAGACCCTCATCTATAAATAAGTAATGCTCCGGGCTCTCCTCCTCATGACTAATAACACTCACCCATTTCAAGCTGAAAAAAATCATTTTTAATCGAATATGCACTTCGCTTCCCGGATGGTTTCCATCATATTTTTCTATTTTTGCTTTCGGAAATGGCGGAGAGAGCCTTTCGAGCAAAGTGCTATTAAAACCTGCTTTCGCAGTTGAAAGCTCTGCTTCTACGTGAGTTTTGAGTTGAAGTATCATATATTTTGTATAACTCAGAAAAATAATCTTTGTTAAACAATATTTTTTATAATTTAATTTATATTTTGCGCCCGCATTCTAAACACCAAACTAAAATTTATTAAAAATATGAAAATAGCTGTAGTAGGAACAGGATATGTCGGATTAGTAACTGGCACTTGTTTTTCAGAATTGGGAAACCATGTTACTTGTGTTGATATTGATGAAGCTAAAGTAAAAATGCTTCGCGAGGGCAAGTTACCCATATATGAACCGGGTCTTGATGTATTGTTTCATCGCAATGTGGATGCAAATCGTTTGCAATTTACCACGGATCTTGCTGAAGGCATCAAAGGAGCTAAGGTAATATTTCTGGCACTTCCAACACCTCCTGGTGAAGATGGATCAGCAGATTTGAAATATGTTTTGAAGGTAGCTGACGATTTGGGGCCACTTCTTAGTGAATATACAGTGATCATAGATAAGAGTACTGTGCCTGTAGGTACGGCCGAAAAAGTTAGCAAACGTATTGCAGCCAATGCCAAAGTTGATTTTGATGTGGTTTCAAACCCCGAATTTTTGCGTGAAGGTGTGGCCGTAGATGATTTCATGAAGCCTGACCGTGTAGTTGTAGGTACGCAATCTATGAAGGCCGTTTCTATAATGGATGCTTTGTATGCACCTTTGGTACGTCAGGGTAATCCCATAATTTTCATGGATGAGCGTTCTGCTGAATTAACAAAATATGCAGCAAATGCTTTTTTGGCAACAAAAATTACCTTTATGAATGAGATTGCCAATATGTGCGAATTGTTGGGCGCTAATGTAGACGATGTGCGCAAAGGCATAGGTACTGACTCACGCATTGGTAAGCGTTTCTTGTTTGCCGGAATTGGATATGGCGGCAGCTGTTTCCCAAAAGACGTCCAAGCTTTAGCCAGATCAGCTCAAGAAGTAAAATATGATTTCCGAATTCTCGAATCGGTAATGGAAGTGAATCAGGCACAAAAAACTAAGTTTATTCCAAAAATACTTGAATATTTCGATGGTGATATCAAAGGAAAGACTATAGCTATGTGGGGACTTGCATTTAAGCCGTATACCGATGATATCCGCGAAGCACCAGCATTGTATAACATCGAAGAGCTATTGAAACGGGGTGCTAAAGTTCAGGCCTTTGATCCGGAAGGTATGGAAAACACTAAAAAAGTGTTAGGTGATACCATAACCTATTGCAACAACGAATATGATGCACTTGAAAACGCTGATGCCTTAATGATTGTAACCGAGTGGCCATTGTTCCGCCTGCCAGATTTTGAATTAATGGCTTCAAAACTTAAAAATAAGGTTATATTTGACGGCAGAAACTTGTATGCACTCAATGACATACAGAAACTCGGTTTTACATATTTCAGCATTGGACGATCAGAAATTCATGGCTAAGAAACGCATATTAATTACCGGAGCAGCCGGTTTTTTAGGCTCGCATCTTTGCGACCGCTTTATTGATGAAGGATTTGAGGTTGTCGGAATGGACAACCTTATTACCGGCGATATCAAAAATATTGAGCACTTGTTCAAGTTGCCTCAATTCGTTTTTTATGATCAAGATGTATCAAATTATGTACATGTATCTGGTCATATTGACTATATTCTGCATTTTGCATCTCCGGCTAGCCCTATCGATTACCTCAAAATACCTATTCAAACATTGAAGGTAGGATCTTTGGGAACACACAATCTATTAGGGCTTGCTAAAGCCAAAAATGCAAGAATACTAGTGGCATCTACATCTGAGGTTTACGGTGATCCTCATGTGCATCCGCAAACTGAAGAATACTGGGGAAATGTGAATCCGGTAGGGCCAAGGGGTGTATATGATGAAGCCAAGCGCTTTCAAGAAGCAATGACCATGGCTTACCATACTTTTCACGGTTTGGAGACACGCATGATCCGAATATTCAATACTTACGGACCAAGAATGCGACTCAATGATGGACGTGTTTTGCCGGCGTTTATTGGACAGGCATTGCGCGGTGAAGACCTTACTGTTTTTGGTGATGGCTCGCAAACACGATCATTTTGTTATGTTGACGATCTGGTTGAAGGTATCTTTAGGCTGCTTATGTGCGACTATGCAGGCCCGGTAAACATCGGAAATCCCGATGAAATCACCATTCTTGATTTTGCCAAAGAAATTGTAAAGCTAACGGGCACCAGCCAGAAAATAATTTTCGAACCATTGCCAAAAGACGATCCAACGCAAAGACAGCCAGATATAACCCTGGCCAGAAAAATCTTGAATTGGGAGCCAAAGGTTTCAAGACAGGAAGGTCTCAAAATTACCTATGATTATTTTAAATCGCTGCCCAAAGAGGCGCTATTTAAAAACGAGCATAACAATTTTGAAAAGTATATAAAACGATAAACACTTGTTTTGGCTCAAGAACTTTCTTTAGTACAGGACAGGCTTAATAAAAGTCATAAAAAATAGCTTCTGATCGTAGAAAGATTAAAAATTAGCTCTACATGGAAGCTATTTCGAATTTACCCACTTTAGATTTTGTCTATAATAAACCAATAAATTGCTCTAAAGCAAGATGGGTAATAATCATTAAGCACAGATCCTAATGTCAATTGATAAGATAATTATTAACAGATGAAAAAAATACTAATTACAGGAGGTGCCGGATTTATTGGTTCGCATGTAGTCCGCCTGTTTGTCAATAAATACGCGGATTGCCACATTTACAATCTGGATAAGCTAACTTATGCTGGCAACCTGGACAATCTGCGAGATATCGAGTCAGCTTCAAATTATACTTTCATAAAAGCTGACATTGTAGATGGCGATGAAATATTCAAACTTTTCGAAAAGCATCGGTTTGATTCGGTCATTCATTTGGCTGCGGAATCTCATGTTGATCGATCCATTGCCAATCCTATGGAGTTTATCCATACCAATATTGTGGGTACAGTTAATCTCCTGAATGCTGCCCGCCATTTTTGGAAAGAGGATTTTCCGAATCACTTATTTTACCATGTATCTACCGATGAGGTGTATGGCTCTCTTGACGATGGTGGCTTTTTTACCGAAGAAACTTCCTACGATCCTCAATCACCGTATTCTGCAAGCAAGGCCGGGTCAGATCATTTTGTCAGGGCATACCATAACACCTACGGACTTCCCATCGTCATTTCCAATTGTTCAAATAATTACGGCCCAAATCAGTTTCCGGAAAAGCTTTTGCCGCTATTTATCAACAATGTGCGACAAAACAAGGCACTTCCGGTATATGGCAAGGGCGAAAATGTACGTGACTGGCTGTATGTAATTGATCATGCAAGAGCGATAGATGTAGTTTTTCATAAAGGAAAAGTAGGCGATACGTATAATATTGGTGGCTTTAACGAATGGAAAAATCTGGATCTTATACATTTATTATGTAAAGTAATGGACAAGAAATTGAGCAGACCTAAAGGCACTTCAGCAAGCTTAATTACTTATGTGAAAGACCGCGCCGGTCACGATCTGCGCTATGCTATAGATGCAAACAAAATAATGAATGAGCTAGGCTGGAAACCATCTCTCCAATTTGAAGAAGGACTGGAAAAAACAGTTGACTGGTATTTGGAAAATCAAGAATGGCTCGATAATGTTACCTCTGGTGCATATCAGCAATTTTATGACAGCCAATATGGCAACGCATAATTACTAGCGTATCAAAGCATTTAGCATGAGGGTGCCAAATTCTCAAATAGATCCAAAATTGATTCAAAGAGTAATTCTACAATGACATTGTCTGATTGCCTTATTGAAATTCTATGGCAATTAAGATATTTGCACTACAAATGACCATTGAAAAATTAAAGACAATACTATGAAAGGAATAATTCTCGCGGGTGGATCAGGTACGCGTTTACACCCACTTACCCTGGCAGTGAGCAAACAATTGATGCCGGTGTATGATAAACCGATGATCTATTATCCTCTTTCTACGCTCATGATGTCGGGTATTCGAGATATTTTGATTATTTCGACCCCGCATGATTTGCCACATTTCGAAAAATTATTGGGCGATGGAGCCAATCTGGGCTGCAACTTTTCTTATGCTGTTCAGCCAAGTCCAGATGGTTTGGCACAGGCCTTCATCATTGGTCGCGAATTTATCGGCAATGACAAGGCTGCCTTGATTTTGGGAGACAATATTTTTTATGGTGCAGGTATGGGGCGCCTTCTTCAGAAAAATAATAGTCCGGAAGGTGGAGTTGTATTTGCGTACCATGTACAGGATCCTGAACGATATGGCGTGGTAGAGTTTGATGAGCAGTTAAAAGCGTTGTCGATAGAGGAGAAGCCTGCCAAACCCAAGTCAAACTATGCTGTGCCAGGTTTGTATTTTTATGACAACGACGTGGTGGACATAGCCGCCAATTTGAAACCCAGCCCAAGAGGCGAACTGGAGATTACCGATGTAAATAAAGAATACCTTAAAAGAGGAAACCTGGCTGTAAGTATTTTGGATAGGGGCACTGCATGGCTCGATACAGGTACATTCAATTCACTTATGCAGGCGGGTACTTTTGTGCAGGTTATCGAAGAGCGCCAAGGATTGAAAATAGGTTGTATAGAAGAGGTAGCCTACCGTATGAAATACATTGATAAAGAGCAACTACTAAGAATAGCTCAACCTTTAGTGAAAAGCGGATATGGTGAATACCTGGTTAACATAACCAATTTTTAGACAGCTAGCGGAATTTTCAATTCGAATGCTACTGGATAATTTCCAATAAGTGATAGTTCGCCCTGCATGGAATCCGCATAATGCTTCGAAAGATATAAGCCAAGACCTGTACTGCTTTCACCGGCAGTAGGTCTTGCTGTCAATTTGCCAAATCTCGTAAACAGCATCTCATTTTCTGTGGGGGAAATCATTTCACCTTCGCTCGTAAACCGGATACAAAGAGCAGCTTCTTGAGCTTCGAGTTCAATGATGGCTTTGTGGCCTTCAAAGGTATATTTTACCAGGTTGGAGATTAGGTTGTCGATAATACGAATGAAATAAAACTCATCGGCGAGTACCTTGATACTTTCTTCAGATTTGTTGAAAGAAATCGCGATTTTTTTAATACGTAGCAGTTCTTCATAGTTTTTAATCGATTTCTGAATGAGACCTACCACTTCGATGGCTGCTATTTTACAAGCAAAATCACCTCGATCAATTTCACGCATGCCATTCAGGTTGCGAATCATTTCTAGACCTCCCATTACTTCACGGTACATAGAATCAATATAAATGCGCTGCTCATCTGTAAGATTGTCGCCATCAAACTGCATAAGTTGAATAAAGGCAAAAATCCGGTTAAAAGGTGCCCGAATATCATGAGAGATGATTTTAAGAAGACTCATTTTATCTTTTTTCAAATCTTCTAGCTCCTTAAGTAGTGCTGCACTATTGTCCATAAGTCAAAAAATGTTGAAAGTGTAATATACTATTCCTGCGATCATTATGGTAGTTCGAATATTTTTAATGACTTAAAAATATGATACTTTTGCCATCTTGCATTTTTATTTACAATAAAAGCCGGAAGGAAACGGAATATATCATACTAAAATTTGCGCAAAGTGGAACTTGAACAATACCGCAAAGAAATAGATCAGTTAGACAACCAATTGCTTGAAATTCTCAATCGCCGGATGGAGGTAGTCCAAAAAGTTGGTGAACTCAAGCGTGTTACCAAAACTTCGATTTACAGGCCTGAACGTGAGAAATCAATCATAGATCGGCTAAGCAAGCTCAACAAAGGCCCCTTGAAAAAAGGTGCTATAGAGGCGATTTATCAAGAAATATTTGCCATCAGTCGCAATCTGGAATTACCAGAACTGGTATCCTATCTAGGGCCAGAGAGCAGTTTTACACATCAGGCTGCCGAAAGTCGTTTTGGTGCCATGAGCGATTATTTGGCACTCGATACTATCAAATCTGTTTTTGAATCAGTGTCTACGGGTCGTGCTAAGTTTGGTGTAGTGCCACTGGAAAACAATCAAGAAGGTATCGTAACTGAAACAATTGATTTACTGAGCTCATTTGAATTGAATATAGTTGCAGAAGTACCCCTATCAATTCATTTTGCTTTAGGAACTATTCAAGAGCGCGTGC
>DAIQNU010000001.1:0-42273 GCA_036788235.1 Cyclobacteriaceae bacterium | reverse complement strand
TCAAGAGGAGGCAGGCAATAAGCCTGCTTCTTTTCTTTTCTTCTTCTTGCCTCTTAATTTTTGTACTCTTCAAATCAACATCAACTATTAGTATATGAAGCCTTTAAAAGCTCTTATCCTGAGCGCCTGGTTTCTATTGCCTGTATTTTCCGCAAATGGGCAATTTGTACCTGGAGCATCTCAATATCATGAACAAGCCTTACTTTTTAGCCAGATAAATTACACCGGAAGCGCCAGAATGCAGGGCATCGGTGGTGCTCAAGTCAGCTTAGGCGGTGATATAAGTTCCGCATTGTCAAACCCCGCAGGATTAGGTTTTTATAATCGCTCAGAATTCACCTTTTCTCCTTCATTAAATTCACTTAATAATAATTCGACATATATTGGCAGCCAGTCCAGTGATAGTAGAGCTAAATTCAATTTTGATAATTTAGGTGTAGTTTGGAATAAGTCGAAAGCCGATCATCAGCCTGGTGCCTGGCGTGGTGGTAGTTTTGCCATTTCTTATTCCAAAGTTGCCGAATATAATAGCAATATTCTTTACAATGGTATAAATCCTGATAATGACATTATAGACATGTATGTCCAAGATGCCAATAGATCATTAGTTGGTTCACAATCCAATCCCTTTGGCTTTGGCACCTTAGGTTTTGAAACTTATATGATTAGTGAATTTGGAGATGTATTTCAAGGATCCAGTGGTGAAGAAGTTGAAAACTTTTATGGTCGTACCTTTTTTACAGAATTCCCAAATGAAGAATTTCCAACTAATCAATCTGAAAGCATTGAAACTTCAGGAAGTCAAAATTATATCTCTTTTGCTTACGGAGGGAATGTAGATGACCGACTGTATTTTGGTGCTGGTTTCAATATTTCCACATTTAACTACCAGCAAACAAATATTTATAGAGAATTATATCCCACGGGTAGCATTATGCAGCGATCTACATTTAGTGAGTCACTTGATGTGTATGCTACGGGAGTAAGTGGTTCATTCGGCCTTATTGGTCGGCCAATTGATAAATTAACCATAGGTATTTCATTAATGACCCCTACTTTATATGCAGTAGAAGAGAATTATTTTGTTAGTGTTACTGCAAATTACAATAATTTCAATATGCAGGATTATGAGGATTACTTTATTGATAACGAGGAAGCAATAATGCCAAGCAATCCTGACCCTGATTATCTATATACATTCGTAGATTATGACTCAAATGTTACCTTAAGAGATGAAAATTATACTAATGATTTAATTTATGACTATACTTTAACTACTCCATTACGTGTAAATGGCGGTGCCACATATTTTTTGGGTAAGTTGGGTTTTATAAGTGCTGATATAGAATATGTAGACTATTCTACTATGGTTCTTCAGCGCCGTGGGGGTGATGCATTCTTAAGCGATCAAAATCGATCGATTAGAGACTTTTATACAAATACCATAAATTATAGAATAGGAGGCGAAGCGCGTTTTGACAAATTTAGAGCCAGAGCTGGATTTGCATATTACGGTGATCCATATAAGCGCCAACCTGGCTTGTCTCAGCTCGATAGAAGCAGAAAAGCTATAAGTTTGGGTGGTGGATATAGAAATAGCAACTTCTTTATAGATTTAGCTGCCACAACCATGTTTGCCAAAAGTTATTATTCTCCCTATTCAGTAGATGTAGAATTGGATCCTGGTCTGGTACAAAACCACCTAGTACAGATAGATCATCGTGATTTACACTTTAGAGTAAGTGTTGGATTTTTCTTTTAAATTCAAGTCTGTTGACTAAAATAATTTTCTAGCTGGGCTTGAAGCGCCTCTAGATTGTGGTGCTCAAAATCCAGCTTTATTTTTGCCTTTTCATAAAAATATTGCCTTTTTTTTAGCTTGGTATCCAGCTCGTTTAATAATTCAGATCCAGATTTGTCCCTCAATAAGGGTCTTTTAGACAAGCCTTTAGATGAAAGTCTATCAGCAATAAAACTAGATGGTACTTCAATATATACTGTTATACCAGTGGCATTCATATATTCCATATTGTCGAAAAAACATGCTGCGCCACCTCCGGTAGCCATGACAAAATTGTCACGCTCAGCACTTGATTTTTGCAACAAAAACTTTTCAATTTCACGAAAATAGTCCTCGCCTTTTTTACTGAAAATTTCGGTAATAGGAGCTTTTTCCTCTTCTACAATGAGGCTATCAAGATCAATAAATGAAAGTTTTAAGGCTTTAGCAAGTTGCTTGCCAAGGGTAGATTTACCGCTTCCTGGCATTCCAATCAGATATATTTTTAAATTTTCTTGCATGCTTTAGGTTAGGCAGACCCAGAAATCATTTTTTTTTAAGTATGTGTTTTAAATGGAATTAATGATTTTTATTCTTTCCTTTTCAATGCCAGATTGTAAGCACGTAAATAGAATTGGCTTAAGTGTTCCCAGTCAAAGAAAACAGAAGTAGCTTCTGCATTATTTCTCATTTCAATGCGTTGACGTCTGTCAAGTTTTACGAAGCTAAACATATCATTGGCCAACTGGGTGGCTGCCCTGTCAAAGTCTTGATGCGTGCGATCTACCACGTAAATCCCATGATCGCGATTGTATGGTAGGTTCTTATTAACATAATTTCCAAATCCGGCCAAATCGCTGGTAACAGCTGGCACGGCACTTGCCAAACATTCAAGAGGAGTATAGCCCCATGGTTCGTAGTAGCTTGGAAACACACCAAGGTTACATCCACGAACGAATTGATTGTACTCCAGACTAGTAAGTGGGTTCATTGGAGTAATGAAGTCTGGATGATACACGATCTTTACTTTATCGTGCTTATGATTGATCATATTTGCAGATCTGAGAAAATTTAAGATCGGGTCATTATGATCATCCACCAGATTATGCGTAACAACAGGGGGTAATTTGTCAGATTTCCACGATTGTAGGGTACGCCTGAACCGGAGTCTCCAATAGTCATCCACAAAATTTCCTAGATTGGGTAACTTGTTATCTGGAAGTCCGGCAGCCGCATAAAATAGCCTGTTGCCAACTTGATGCTCTATAGATTTGCAAGTCTGCCGGAGCTCTTCCATAAGAGCTCTTGATTGCATAACTTCCGGGTTAACAGAATGAAAAGGCTGCTTGGTAATAAAAAACATGACAACCGTTCGTTGAATGTTTTCCTTTTGCATTCTATAATTAAGTCTTGCTAAAGCCTCAAGTGTCAGGTCAAAGCCTTTGTTTTTGTACTCGAATCGACCCGAAGTAAAAAAGTATAAAGTCTCATCTAAATCGAAAGTATAGCTAGGAAAAAAATGAGACATCACGAGTTGATGTATACTATTTTTATATTCCTGATGCAGATTTTGAAATTCGTGTAATGCAGTAAAACGTTCAATGTTAAAGCCATTAGGGGTAACCTCATCTACTTCTCTTCCAAGTAAATATTTGCACTCTTGTGCTGTTACTTCACTCACCGTAGTGAAAGTATGGGCTCCATGTGCCGCAGCACGTTCCAATTTTACTTGCGAAGTTATATTGAAATAATTCGCTTCACGCTCCCAATCAAAATAATTTAAATGATTATAAAAATCACCATCATTCATAGCCAGATAGCGCCCCAAAAGTGTAGCATGGGTGGTAAACACGATGGACATAGGAACTTTTTCGAGCCTTAAGTCAGGTATGGCAGTACCAGCCATCCACTCATGAAAGTGACCAATTATATCAAAATTATTTTTGCTTTTATTGTAAAGTACATTGAAGAACACCTTTACTAAGGAACCAAAAGCTACTACTTGATCTATAAGCCCATCACCAGTGGGAGTGGGAATGCCATGATGCTCCCAAAGTTGATATTTTATTTCTCCAAGTCTATGAAAAACTGAGTAAGGATTGATTAGAACAATATTAGGCCTTCCGGTTACAAGCCAAACCCCATATCTGACATCAAAACCCAGTTCGCGCATGGCAGCCGCAGCCTTACTAAATGGATTGCCTGTTGTCTCTTTTATCTCTTCAAATTCCAGAATTTTCTGTTCTATAAAAGGTCCTAAAAGACAATAATTATCTTCAAATTTATCAGTAATTGCTGGCACTTTACTTCTAAGCACAGTGTATATACCACCTACCTGATTGCAGGCTTCCCATGAAACCTCTACAAGTAGTGTTCGATCCATCTGCTTTTTTGAGATTTTGCCTTTTATTGAAGGCCAGTTTATTGCTGAATACTCACTCATTACCAAAAAATTTATTACTAAGTGCTGAAATATAATTTTTTCAAAACAACCTACAAATTTTATCCTCTCATTTATTTGTTGGCTAAATTAATGCATTTACCCTAATTCGTAGAAAAAAAGGCTTTTTATTATTGAATCTTTGACATTATGCAGTTGTCATTCGTTTTTTCGCAAATAAAATTCAATATTTTTGCATTTATATGATACAAATGAATTATCTGCAACTTGTAAGAAATTATGCTCCTTACCTTGGATATGGCTTTACACATTATTTTTTCTCATGTATTGGGCAAACATTTCTTATCAGTGTATTTGTTGCCAGTTTTACGACTTCATTAGGAATAAAAAATGAAGGCTTTGCTATTATTTACGCAGCTGCCACTTTAGCAGGTGCTTTTTTATTGCCTTTTTTGGGTAATGTGCTAGACAATGTTACGATCAGAAAGTTTAGTTTGGTCAATGGTTTGTCTCAAGCTTTTTTCTGCTTCCTAATTGGTTATGCACAAAACAGATACTTTTTGTTTTTTTGCATATTAGGTCTTCGCCTTACTGGCCAAAGCCTGATGCCATTAATTGCTTCAACATCCATTGGCCGATATTTTACAGAAAACAGAGGCAAATCTTTATCACTTTCTTCTTTGGGTTTGTCCTTGAGTGAAACCATCATGCCTGCTGTAGCAATGTTTTTTATTGCAACAACGGGGTGGGAAAATGCCTGGCGAATTCTCGGGCTTATGGTTTTATTAATTTTTATTCCACTCGTCCTTTTGTTGGTCAAAAAAGACGATAAATTTCAAGTTGTGTTACCAGTAAAGCCAGGTGAACCGGGGCTTAGTGGTAAAACACGGAAAGAGGTAATTCGAGATCGTGACTTTTATACATTAATTTCTACCGCAGTGTTTGTCCCCTTTATTATCACTGGTTTGTTTATTCATCACAACCTTTTGGCAGATTTAAAAGGTTGGAGTATGGAATGGATAGCCACATGTTTTATTTTTTACGGACTTGCCAAAATTACAACAACTTTCATAGCAGGGCCATTGATTGATAGTCTGTCTGCAAGAGTAGTATTTCCATTTCACCTGGTGCCTATGATCTTGGGTGTATTGGCATTATTGGCAGGTAATCACAAATTATATGCACTGGTTTATCTGGCATTGGCTGGCGTTTGTACCAGTCTTGCCTCAGTTTCTTCCACGGCCATGTGGGTAGAAATTTATGGATTTAAAAATTTGGGTAGCATTAAAAGTATGACAACTACAGTTATGGTATTTGTATCAGCAACTGCACCGGTATTACTTGGTTTTTTTCTGGCAAAATCAGAATGGTGGCAATACGCACTTTGGGCATGTATCATACTTATGATTTTGCTTATGCTCCGATCTTTTCTTGTACTCAAGAATAAACCTATTTACACTAGCTCATAATATCCCTTAATGGTTGAGATCTTTCTAAGCTTTCATTTCGTATATTTGGTAAATATTCCATCTGCAATTAAAAAGTTCATTGGAATGCTTTTTTATCGAATTTTCTCAAACCTGACAAGATTTGATGACGTCACAATTTTTGATTCATACATTGTAGACTTTCATAGCTTAATTAACGTTCTCTTTAACATCCAGAAAACACCATTATGAAAAAGTTTTTAATTATTTTTTTCGCAATTTTCCTTGTGCTTTTGATAGCTGCTATAGCCGTACCGATCATTTTCAAAGATCGAATAAGGGATGAAATTAGTAAGACATTGGACGAAACCATTGATGCTAACATTCATTTTAGTAGAGAGAATTTTTCTTTTAGTTTGTTAAGGCATTTTCCGAATCCAACAGCCTCATTGTCACAATTTGGCATCACCGGTAAAGGTGAGTTTGCTGGTGATACACTTTTAGCTGTCAATGATTTTGAAATTGTAATTGGCCTCTTTAGTCTATTTGGAGATAACCCAACCATTAAATCAATTTACCTCAAGGAGCCTTTCATAAATATTAAGGTTTTGAAAGACGGTAAGGCAAATTATGACATCGTAAAAGATGATGGAGAGGAAGAAGCGGCAGAGGAAGAATCTTCAGACGAATTAAGGGTGGGTATTGATAAATGGGTGATTAGCAATGGACGAATTATCTATAATGACAAAACCCTGGACTATTATATGGATCTAAAAGGAGTCAATCATGAAGGTCGAGGTGACTTTACCCTTAATGTTTTCGATATGGTTACCATAAATGATATAGCTGAGGTGATTGTATCCTATGAAGGAGTAAAATACCTCAACAAACAGAGAATTAGTGGTGATATTACCCTGAATATGGATCTGGAGGCTTTCAAATTCACTTTTAAAGATAATTTTATCCAAGTCAATGATTTTCCTGTAAGTTTTGATGGTTATATAGCCATGCCTGCCGAGGATATTGAGATGGATATCACTTTTGCATCTATCAACAGTAGCATTAAAAGCCTTTATTCTTTGGTGCCTGGGGTATATACAGAAGGGTACGATGGGGTAAAAGCGGATGGAACTATGTCATTTTCGGGATTTGCCAAGGGAATATATAGTGAAACCACTATGCCGGCTTTCTCTTTGAAATTGTTAGCAGAAAATGGCTACATACAGTATCCTGATCTTCCCGAGGCTATAAGGAACATAGAAATTGATATGTTGGTTGATAATGCAGATGGCAACATTGATAATACGCTCATAGATATACGTAAGTTCAAAATGGAGTTCGGAAAGAATCCTATCGACGCTCGCTTATTGGTTAAAAACCTTGTAAACTACGATATGGATGCTCAGGTAGTAGCCACACTTAATCTTGAAGAGCTGAGCACCTTATTTCCCATGGATGGCCTGGCTATGCGAGGTATGTTTACAATGGATGTATCTGCCGTAGGGGTATATGACAGCATAAGAAATGTTATGCCCGCAGTAGATGCTAAGGCGTCGTTGAAGAATGGATATGTGAAATCGGCGGAATTCCCAAAAGCCTTAGAAAATATGGCTTTTAATGCTTCTTTTCTTTGCCCTAGCGGCAAAATGGAGGATGGTGTTCTGAAGGTAAATGACTTTATTGTTAAAATGGCTGCTGATGAATTTTCAGCAAATTTACTACTAAGTAATTTGGTTGATTATACTTGGGATTTGTCAATGAAAGGCGGACTTGATCTGGGTGTAGTTTCAGAATTGTTTCCAATAGAAGGCATGAAATATAGTGGCAATGCCAAAGCCGATGTCAATACACAAGGCAAATATTCTGACGTGGAAGCCGAGAGGTTTGACAGGTTTCCTACCGAAGGCAATATCGAAGTCACCGATTTTTCATTTGTAAGTGACGACCTGCCACAAGGCATGAATATGCCAGTTGCCAAAGTTAGTTTTGACCCACGGAGCATGCGCATTGAGAACTTAAATGCGAAAGTAGGATCCAGCGACTTTGCCGTTCAAGGTGCTATTAGCAATTATATAGATTATATTTTTAAGGATAATGCCTTGCTGAAAGGTAATATGAGTTTGGTATCCAATATACTTGATCTCAACGAGTTTATGACAGGTGAGCCCACACCCGATGAAGCTGACACTACAAAGTTGGAATTGCTCGAAATACCTAAAAATGTTGATTTTGAGTTTAATGCAAATATTGCTCAAATCAATTACGACAATTTGAAGCTAAAAAATGCCAAAGGCACCTTGATTGTTCGTGATGGTAGAATACATATGGATGGGCTTAATTTCGGTTTGCTAGGTGGTGCCATTACTATGAATGGTACCTATGATACCCATAATCCTGCTGATCCACTATTTGATTTTGATATGAATATTAGAGCATTGTCGATACCTGATGCTTTTACAAGTTTTACAACAGTACAAGCATTTGCTCCATTTGCCCAGCACATGAACGGAGATTTCAATACCAAATTTAAAATGAATGGAAAGCTCGGGCAAGACATGATGCCTAAACTTGAAACTCTAACTGGTGGGGGAATCATCGAAATTGCCGATGCATATCTTAAGCAAAGTAAGTTAGTAGATGGCCTTACTAGTATTACTAAAATGAGTGCTTCTTCTAGTGATATGCAACTTAAGGATATTTTACTTAATGCCAGTATTAAAAATGGTCGTGCGTCAGTTCGTCCCTTCGATCTTACTATTGCTAATCAAAAAGCTACTATTGACGGAAGTGTTGGACTTGATGGGAGCTTAAATTATAACCTCAATACTGAAGTGCCAGCTGGGGTTGCAGGACAGGCGGTAGGCAACCTATTTGCAGGACTTACAGGAAATCAATCTTTAAGTGGTGATACAAAGCTTAAATTCAATATCGGCATTGGTGGCACTTATTCAGATCCTAAATTTAGTTTAGTGAGCGTTTCTACAGAAGATGGTAAAACGGTAACTCAAGATGTAAAAGAGGATGTAAAACAAGAAATAAGAGATGAAGTTGATCGTAGACGCGATGAGGCAGAAGATAAGGCCAGGGAAGAGGTAGACAAGGCCATGGATAAAGCAGAAGAGAAACTCCAGCCTAAAGTTGATTCAGCTAAATTGTTGCTGGAAGAAAGAGCCAAGGAGCAACAAGAGCAACTTGAAAAAGAAACAGATAAAGCTAAAGATAAACTCAAAGATTTATTTCGGAGAGGTGGGAATTAATGCGGAATTGCTTTGGGGTATAGACCTTGGCGGGACAAAAATAGAAGGCGTGGTGTTGCACTCAGTTACTTTTGAGGTACTGCTGCGCACACGAATTGCTACTGAAGCGAGCTTGGGCTATGAACACATTTTGCACAGGATCGAATACTTGGTCGAAAGGCTAAAAGCAAAAACGGGCGAGCAGCCGACAAATATTGGTATAGGCACACCCGGTATTTGCGATCCGGCAACAGGTCTCATGAAAAATTGCAATACCACCTGCCTGAATGGTCGTCCGCTACTTTCTGATCTGGAAAACTGGTTGCAAATGGCTGTGCATATTGAAAATGATGCAAATTGTTTTGCACTTGCAGAAACTACAGTGGGTTGTGTTCCCGCTCATGTTCCTGATGCCAATATGGTGTTTGGGATCATTATGGGTACTGGCGTAGGTGGGGGAATTGTTTTCAATAAGCGAATTTGGCATGGAAGGCAAGGCATAGCAGGAGAGTGGGGGCATAATTATCTTGATGCTTCTGGTGGACTATGCTATTGTGGTAGAACGGGTTGTGTTGAAACGGTTTTGGCTGGCCCTGCACTTGAAAAGTATTATTGCAGTATTTCGAATTCTTCATTGCCTTTGGTTGATATATCTGAGAATTTCAAAAAAGATGCAGATGCATTTGCCACACAAACCATGGATCGATTAACACATTTTTTTGCGCTGGCCTTATCTAATGTCATTAATTTACTTGATCCAGATGCCATTGTTGTAGGAGGAGGTGTGGGAAATATCGACCTGCTTTACACCAGGGGCGTTGAAATGCTTAGTAAATTTGTATTTAATGATAGAAATGCCACGCCAGTTTTGAAACCAATGCTGGGTGACAGCGCAGGTGTATTAGGTGCTGCCATGCTTACCATGCGGACTAGGTAGTTATTTCAAAACCGGAAATTTTAAATGAAAATTATGATACGAAATACCATTACAATATTGTTCCTTCTTGCTACTTCCATGTTGCTTTGGCAATGCAAAAAGTCAAAAGAAGAAATAGAGCGTGAGACTGTAGTCATGGATTCGCTTGTTCTAATGTATTCTTCCCTGAATGACAGTATAAATGTTTCATGGCATAGAATGACAAACGACGATGATGAAAAGCTGTTTTTCTTGCGCCGATTGTTGTTGGAAATTTCTTACACCAACAATTATGACAAAACGAAACACAGTAAGTTGCTCGAAAGGGTAGATTCATTGGCCACAATACGATACGATCAGCAAACCATGTCTGATTCTGATTTGATCGATTATTATGATTCACTCTCTTCAGCTGTTGCTTATGAAGTAATAACTTTCGCCAGGGAACATCCCGAGTTTGAAAAATATGGTCTGATGCAGGAATTGATAAATGATATAAGCGAGAAAAGCGGCAATGTATTGATTTACCGAATACACTACGATAACTATGCTCGTGAGCGAAACCAGTTTATAGAGGCAAATAAAAAGCTATTAGAAACTTCGATGCCTGACAGTGCTTTTGCACCCATGCCATTATTTGCCTTGCCCGGCTAAAATGGTGGTTGTCCGTTGGCACAACCACGGCATAAAAGGAGCTATAGGATTTGCAATCCCTAAAAAAACTAGACTAAAGCCTGAAAGCGAGGTTCTACAACACCTCGCTAAGATTAATCATTCTTTCAGAAATAGGCTCAGGTTTTACAGCTCGAAAACCTTATCAGTACAGATAAATACATGTAATTTACTATTGCCGGCTAAGCCAGTTTCGTGCATTAACAAAGGCTTCAATCCATGGTGAAACTTCTTCATTTTTCCTGTCAGCTGGGTAATAAGGCCAGTTCCATGGATAAATAGAGCGCTCCAAATGCGGCATCATAACCAGGTGGCGGCCATCTGCCGAGCACAATGCTGCCGTGTTATGATCAGAACCATTAGGGTTGCCAGGATATGCTGCCTGGCTATATTTCATGGCTATGTTATAGGCTTTTTCATCCTTGGGTAAACTGAATTTACCCTCGCCATGAGCGACCCAAATACCAAGTTTGCTTCCGGCCAGTGATTGCAACATTACTGAATTATTCTCTGGTATATCTACATTCAGGAATATCGATTCGAACTTGTTAGAATCGTTGTGCAGCATTTTTGGCTTCTGGTCGTGATCTGGCGTGACAAGTCCAAGGTGGATCATAAGCTGACAGCCATTACAAACACCAAGGCTCAAAGTATCTTTGCGATTATAAAAGTCGTCCAATGCCTTTTTAGCTTTTGGATTGTACAAAAAAGCGCCTGCCCAGCCTTTGGCAGAGCCTAGTACATCTGAATTGGAAAACCCGCCGACAAAAACGATCATTTGAATGTCTTGCAGTGTTTCACGCCCCGATATCAAATCCGTCATGTGCACATCTTTAACATCCATACCGGCCAGGTGCATAGCCCAAGCCATTTCCCTGTCACCATTCACACCTTTTTCACGGATTATCGCTGCCTTGATGCCGCTTTCTTTTTGCCGCTGAGGATCAAGTCCGAATTGCAAAAAACTACCATTAAAGGAAGGCTTGAATTGATAGTTCAATGCCTGTTTTACATAGTTTTCTGCTTTTACCAAAGCCAATCCATTGGCTGTTTGTAAATTGTTGAGGAGCGTTGATGAACGATACCAGGCTTGCCTGTATTCAGTGAGATCAAAGTTAAAATCTTCTACTCCGGTTTTTACTTGTACTGTATATTCTAAGCTCAGTTTGCCAATACTTTCAAACTGGATGCCTGCTCCAGCCAGAATATCTCTAGCTTTTTCGATATCTTTTACCTGCAAAATCACACCCGGGTTTTCACTAAACAAAAGCTTAACCACTTCTGTGTTATTTTTTGTCAAGTCAATTTGCATACCATGTGTGGTCTGGGCAAAACACATTTCGAGCAGACAGGTGATCATTCCACCCGATGAAATGTCATGACCGGCCAACACAAGTTCTTCTTCTACTAATTGTTGAATGGCATTGAAGGCGGCAAGGAAATAGGCTGGGTCAGCCACATCGGGAGTTTCGGCACCGATCTTATTTAGCGACTGGGCAAGACTGCTTCCACCAAGTTCCATGGCGCTACGCGAAAGATCGATATACCAGATTTCACTGTTCATATCTGGCTGAATAACCGGCTCTATATTTTTGCGAATGTCAGTGACTTCGCCAACGGCTGAAATTATTACCGTACCCGGCGCATAAACAACCTCGTCTTTGCCGTACTTCTGCGTCATCGAAAGTGAGTCTTTGCCTGTAGGTATATTAATGCCGAGTGCTAGCGCAAAATCACTGGCAGCTTTTACCGCATTGTACAAACGAGCATCTTCGCCATCGTTTTTGCATGGCCACATCCAGTTGGCACTCAATGAAATGCCCTTTAATCCTCCCTCTATGGGGGCAAAAATGATATTGGTCAGCGACTCGGCAATTGCCAATCTCGAACCTTTGGCAGCATTTGCCATAGCTGCTACCGGCGCATGCCCAATAGATGTAGCAATGCCTTTTTCACCTATAAAATCAATGGCATTGACTCCGCAATTGTTAAGGGGCAATTGTAGGGCTCCACAGGTTTGCTGCTTTGCTACCCGTCCGTTTACTGATCTGTCTACTTTGTTGGTGAGCCAGTCTTTGCATGCCACCGCTTCCAATTGCAAAACGGCTGTTAGATATTTCGAAATGTATTTGCTATTAGTTTGTAAATCAGCAAATTGGGTTTGCTGGTTTTTATCTTGCAATAAAGTTTTTGGCGGATTTCCAAACATGTCACTGAGCTGTAGATCCATGGGCTTTTTATCTTCATTGGATCTTCCAAAGCTAAAGTTCATATCGCCAGTTGCCACGCCTATTTCATACATGGGAGCTCGTTCTCTTTCGGCAATTTCGCGTAGCAAACCAACATCCTTGGTTTTTAAAACCAACCCCATTCGTTCCTGTGACTCGTTACCAATAATTTCCTTGTCAGAAAGGGTAGGGTCTCCCACCGGAAGCTCTTCAATACTGATACTGCCACCGGTATCTTCTACAAGTTCTGATAAGCAATTGAGATGACCACCCGCACCGTGATCATGGATTGATACTACTGGATTTGTTTCAGATTCAGCAAGAGCTCTTATGGCATTGCAAACTCTTTTTTGCATTTCAGGATTCGACCTTTGCACGGCATTCAGCTCAATGGCATTGGCAAATTCACCCGTGGCAACCGATGAAACTGCGCCACCACCCATACCAATACGGTAGTTATCGCCCCCCATCAGGATAATGGCATCACCTGGCTCAGGTTTATCTTTAAGGCTGTCTTTCTTTTTGCCATAGCCTATACCGCCGGCAAGCATAATCACCTTGTCGAAGCCATGCGTTTTATGATCTTCGCAGTGCTCAAATGTTAGCACGCTTCCGCAGATGAGTGGCTGGCCAAATTTATTACCAAAATCACTGGCACCATTAGAAGCTTTAATGAGAATATTTGCCGGGCTTTGGTACAACCAATTCCGTGCTTTGATCGAGTTTTCCCATGTTCTGTACTCATCCAGCCTGGGGTAGGAGGTCATGTACACCGCAGTACCAGCCAAAGGTATTGCGCCTTTGCCACCAGCAATTCGATCGCGAATTTCTCCACCTGTGCCGGTAGCCGCTCCATTAAATGGCTCGACTGTTGTCGGGAAATTATGGGTTTCGGCCTTGATGGAAATCACTGATTCAAAATCGCTGGTTTTGAAATAGGCTGGTACATTTTGACGCACTGGAGCAAATTGTTGAGCCATAGGCCCCTGAATAAATGCACAGTTGTCTTTATAAGCTGAAATTACCCGGTTAGGATTTTTTTGGGTAGTTTTTTTTATGAGTTGAAACAGGCTAAACTCCATTTCTTCATCATCGATGACAAAGCGACCATTAAATATCTTGTGTCGGCAGTGTTCAGAGTTTACCTGTGAAAATCCAAATATTTCGCTATCGGTAAGTTTTCGATTAAGCTTTTTACTTAGTCCTTCCAGATACGTTACTTCATCATCACTCAATGCCAGTCCTTCTTGCCGGTTAAAGCTGGCTATGTCATCAATTGCCAGAATAGGCTCAGGCTTTTTATTTATGGTAAATATGTCCTGATCAAGCCCATCATAAACGGCACTTAACATAGGGTCAAACTGCGGATTGGATGCATCGGTTGACTGAAATAATTCAATCCTTAAAATGCCTTCCACGCCCATGTTTTGTGTAATTTCTACGGCATTGGTGCTCCATGGTGTTAGCATTTCCCGCCTTGGCCCAATGAAAGTACCACTCAGAGCGTTGTCCTGGGTCGGTTTTGCATTATCAAATAGCCATTGTAGTTTTTCGATAGATTCAGCCTGAAGCGGAATATTGGAATGAACTGCCAGTACCTGACCGGCGTCTGCAAAAAAGAAGGTGATCATGCTAGTATTTTACCTGAAATATAGATGTGGCAAAAGTAAAAAAAACATTTCTACCTTCTGCCTATTCAGCCATTCATTTTCATCATTGGCTGAAACATCTTGATGTTTGAGATGGCAAATACAAGCACTGAGATTATTATACCTATCATAAATATGGTATAGGCTATGCGCAAATATTGGTATTTTTTACCCAGCACCTTACCTAGATAGTATATATCATCTATAAGTGATGAATAAAGATACTCTCCATTGGTCATCATTTGCTTCATGCCCCATTGATAATCGTCGCGGCTCATTTGATAAAAATTGCCAAAGAATAGCAGATTCACTTTTTTGTTTTTGATTTCTTGACGGGTAAAAACACCTTTGGAGACATTGGGCCGGGTAGCTAATATGGCAAAGACAATGGTAATAAGATTGACCGCCAAAAGTATGGATGAAGGTAAAAGCAATTGTCTATCATAGTCAATGCGTGCCATAAGCGATCCTATGAGCACTGAAATGATGATAGAATTGACGGTAATTAAAATATTGGCTTTGTTGTCGGCCATAGAGCTAAGTGCCAGGTGATTTCTGGAGGTGAGCCTGAACATGGTTTCAATCCCTCTATCAGGACGACCCTCAACATTCGACAGCTTTTTCTTCATTTCTTTAAGCTTGTCAGGATCTATTTTAAGATCCTTTTCTATGGCAAAATCAAGGTTCTTATGCAGTTTTCTTATTATTTTTTCTTGTTGTATAATGGTCTCGTCGAGCTTTTCTGTCAATACTGTTTGACCATACACTGAATAATATTTTACATTTTTCAAAAACTCAAGATTGCTCTCATACCATTCAGCATCATTTTGGCGAATGCCCAGATGTGTTTCTTTTTCTTTTCGCAGCAAAATAAGCCTGTCGAAATACGAACCTTTCGAAATATGAATATAGTCGGCGTCGTGGATTACTTTTTCAAGGGTGTTTTCGGGTATGCTTCCGGGTTTTGTTTTATCGATGGTTTCAAGCACCTGCTGAATGATAGCGTCATCTACACCTTTATTTTTTAAAAAACTTTGCGCTTCGTTTTTGCTATATTCTTCATGACCTTTGTAAGCAAATAAATAACCTGTATCATGAAACCATGCGGCTAAAGAAGCAATGGTCATTTCCATATCAGAAAGGTTGGCGTAGCTGCCGATCTTTTTCACTGCTTTAGCTACATCGCGGGTATGCACCAGATTGTGATACAGCATGGTATCGGGTAATTTTCGCAAAAGTTCAGAAACATACTGCTCCACTTCCTCCAATAGTACTTCGGGCTGCTCCATGAATATTCAGGTCTGTTATTGTCTATTAATTGTCCAAAGTAAAGCATTTTTAGCGATATATGCCTGCTCTCATTTTTCTGAGAAACTCAGAAATTGTAGTACATGTCGATCAATGATCAGCGAAAAAATGCTTTTCAATCTATTTACAATACAATACAAAACACTCTACCAAAATTTTTATGGCAGGGCAATGAAAGCATGGTTCTCAGAGTTTTTACAAAAGAGGAATGAAAGTGGAGAAAGTATTTTAGACCTCAAGTTTAATAAGACTATTTCTCTTTGCCAGGTTTTAAATCAATGATCAGCCATGGAGCCTCAAGTTTATATCCATTTAAATCATAAAAATGCACAAAACGCGGTAAAAATATGTTTTTGCGCTGGTTGCCAATTTGTATTACCAGTTCATCTCCATATTTATTCAGGGTGAAATCACCATCTTCAATGAAAGGCAAACGTAGTCGCATTTCGTAGGCATTTCCTTTTTTATTTATTTCAAATGGCTTTTCTACTGCTATTATTCTGGCAGGATCTTCCTCTTTGTATAGTGCATCACCGAGTTTTCTGAGCATGGCTTCGCCATATACCTCCTCACCCATATGCGGAACTTCATAATAAGGCAAGCCGGAGAATATCTCTTTTAATTCATGCAAGTGTTCGGCTTGTTTTATAAGAAAAGAATCAGATACATTTTTGCTTTCGTTGTTTTCCCATATCCTGTTCACGATCAGGCCATCTACACTATATCCATACAGGCTTAAGTAAGTATAAGCTCTTTTCGATTCATTGATAACCATGCGTTCTGGATTGGCCACAATGCGTATGGAGCATATATCAGGATTGCTGAATATTTTTTGTATTTTCTCCAGTTTTTCAAAAATATTTTCTAGCTCTTCATAACCATAATCCACCGGTACTCCGGTAGCCATGCGGGCTATTTTACCAACATTTTTAATAGCAAATTTTTGAAATGGAAGTGCTTTGGTGACCCACCACTTGGTTACTTGAGGCAAGGTAAGTAGTGTGAGTGTTTCTCCGGTGGGTGCGCTGTCAATAACAATAAGGTCATAAGCTTTCTCATTGTAATACTTTTCAATCCATAGAAATGCCGAAGCTTCTTCCATTCCCGGCAGGGCAGACATTTCTTCAGCAAGTACATTTTCGATACCGCGCCACTTAAATACCGAGATCATCAGTTGTCGCATATTGCCCCAGTATTTTTTCATGGAATAATACACATCGAGTTCTTGAGCATATAGGTTATCTGCTACTTCAAGCGGTTCGGGGCCAAGTATTTTATCAAAAGCATCAGACAGGCTATGTGCAGGATCGGTTGATATCACCAGCGTTTTATATCCTTCTGAGGCGGCTTTCATGGCAGTGGCGGCAGCTATGGTAGTCTTTCCGACACCTCCTTTACCCGTAAAAAGTAGTATGCGCATAGGGATAGATTTTAAAAAATATTCATTGAAAAGTTTAAATGTTGAATTTCATAAATCTCGCTATATTCTCATTTACAACTATAACTAAAAAAATAGCCTGGATGTTAATAAATCTGCAGGCAGGTTTGGAATTTTACTGGTTACCTCAATAGTCTCTAAAGATTCACCTCAGCACAATGAGGTATATGATGAACGGTATTTGTAGAATTGATTACGCAGCGGCCATGTAGGCTAGAGAATTAGACCTTTTCAAACCTTTTCAGATCTATGTTTTTGAGATTAAATTCTTTTATGGCTAATGCCATATCATATTTATTTTGCATTCTAATCCACATATCGGCGCGCCCTCCAAAAACAGTTTGGATTCGAAGTGCAATGTTTGAAGTGATACCACTTTTTTCATTCACTATTTTCGGAATTGTTAATCGGGATACCTGCAAAAGATTTGCGACCTCTCCAATTTTCAATTTATTTGGTTTAACTATTTCTTCGAAAAAGATTCTTCCCGGGTGAATGTAGGTATTTATGTGTCTTTCCATTTCAGCTCAATTTTAATGATAATCTTCTAAATCTATATCAAACGCAGAGGCAGTTTCATTGTCGAAATTGAAGGTTAGGCGCCAATTTCCCGAAATTGCCAAAGACCAGTCACCATTTCTATTTCCTTTTAATGGGTGCGGTTTTAGATCAGGAAAAGGAAAGAGATCATCCGGTACTTTTTCGATACTGTCTAGTATGTCCATTACTCTTTCAATTTTCATTCTTTCTTAAAAATGATATATAGTACTTTCCTATCCTGATCCAATGCAACTACTGCATCGAATAAAAAAAAAGCGCCGGAATTTATTGATCCGGCACTTTTCTATTTTGAGTTGGAATAAATGCGAAATTATTTTTCAGCTTGCAATTGCCTGATGAGGTTCAAGGCAGACCCGGCTTTAAACCATTTTATCTGGTTTTCATTGTAAGTATGCAGCGTAGAAATAGTATCTTGACTACCATCAATATGTTTGCAAACCAAGGTAATGGGCTTACCCGTCGCAAAATCTTTTAGATCAATGATGTCGATAACATCTTCCTCTTGAATTTTATCATAATCTGCTTCATCGGCAAAAGTAAGGGCTAACATTCCCTGCTTTTTAAGGTTGGTCTCGTGTATACGTGCAAATGATTTTACAAGTACCACTTTTACACCCAGGTGTCTTGGCTGCATCGCAGCGTGCTCACGAGAGCTGCCTTCACCATAATTATGATCACCAACAACTATACTGGCTATACCTTTGGCCTTATAATCGCGCTGTACCTCAGGTACACCACCATAGGCACCCGTCAAAACATTTTTAACTTTATCTGTTGCTTCATTAAAATAATTTACGGCACCGGTAAGCAGGTTATTCGAAATATTGTCGAGGTGACCTCTGTATTTCAACCAAGGTCCTGCCATCGAAATATGGTCTGTAGTGCACTTGCCTTTTGCTTTTATGAGTAATCTAAGACCGGTAAGATTTTCTCCGTTCCAAGGTTCAAAAGGAGTAAGCAATTGCAAACGATCGGAATCATCTTTAACAACCACATCGATGGTGCTACCATCAGCTGCCGGAGATTGATACCCGCTATCTTCTACTGAAAAGCCATGGGGAGGCAATTCCACTCCTTGTGGTTCATCCAGTTTAATGGCATGACCATCTTCATTAACCAAAGTATCCGTAATAGGATTAAAAGTAAGATCTCCGGCGATGGCAAAAGCAGTTACTATTTCTGGTGATGCTACAAAAGCATGGGTATTAGGATTGCCATCATTTCTTTTGGCAAAATTTCTGTTGAATGAAGTGATGATAGAGTTTTTGCGCTTAGGGTCATCTGTATGTCTTGCCCATTGTCCGATGCAGGGACCACAAGCGTTGGCCAAAACCACTCCGCCGATTTTATCAAAGTCAGCAAGTAAGCCATCTTTATCTGTGGTGTATCTTACCAATTCTGAGCCTGGGGTAATGGTGAATTCTGCTTTGGCAGTCAATTTTTTAGACACGGCTTGTCTAGCTATTGATGCTGCCCTTGAAATATCTTCGTAAGACGAATTGGTACATGATCCAATCAATCCAACTTCAAGTTTTTCAGGCCAGTCATTTTTACGAACTTCCTCCGCAAACTGAGAAAGTGGTGTAGCACGATCCGGAGTAAATGGGCCATTGATATGTGGCTCCAATTCTGAAAGGTTAATCTCTATTACCTGATCGAAATATTTATCTGGATTGTTGTAAACTTCTTCATCACCAGTCAGGTGATGTTTGATGCCATTGGCAAGGTCAGCGACTTCTGAGCGCTCTGTAATACGTAAGTATTCAGCCATTTTTTCATCATAGCCGAAGGTAGAAGTAGTGGCGCCGATTTCCGCACCCATATTACAAATAGTGCCTTTACCAGTACATGAAAGACTTTCTGCGCCTTCACCAAAATATTCAAGGATATAGCCTGTCCCGCCTTTTACAGTAAGTATACCGGCTACTTTCAATATCACGTCTTTTGCAGAAGCCCATCCACTTAGTTTACCGGTTAGTTTTACGCCAATCAGCTTTGGAAATTTTAATTCCCATGCCATGCCTGCCATCACATCTACAGCATCTGCTCCACCGACACCGATTGCTACCATACCAAGTCCACCGGCATTTACCGTATGTGAATCAGTTCCGATCATCAATCCCCCGGGGAAAGCGTAATTTTCCAAAACAACTTGATGAATGATACCTGCACCTGGCTTCCAAAACCCAATGCCATATTTACTTGATACTGAAGCTAAAAAATCAAAAACTTCCTTGCTTGTATTCAGGGCATTTTTGAGGTCGACAGTTGCACCATCTTTGGCCTGTATCAGGTGATCGCAATGTACGGTGCTAGGTACAGCAGCTTTTTTACGACCTGCCATCATAAATTGCAATAAAGCCATCTGTGCGGTAGCATCTTGCATGGCTACTCTATCAGGTAAAAAGTCAACATATGAGCCTCCTCTTTCAAATGTCTCCCGAGGAACACCGTCATACAAATGACTATAAAGTATCTTTTCAGTTAAAGTAAGTGGCTTATTGAGTACTTTTCTGGCTGTTTCTATTCTGTTTCCCATTTGGGCATACACAGCCTTTATCATATCCAGATCAAATACCATGAATCTTATTGTTTAGTTTGTTTAAAATCTATTGATAAAAGTTAATTGCAAGTCTTGGTAATTTTTAGTGTAGCCATCAGATTGAAATTTAATTATTGAATTAATCCTTAATATCCCTTATGACTATTTTAGCTGCAAATGTAGGAAGATTTGGCTATTTTTATGAATATTTTTCATTCTGTGCCGAAGAAAATTTCCTTGAATGACAACTATCCATTAATATTGCGCTTCGAAATTCTAAAACAAGGTCAATAACTAGATATTGACTTGTCGAATACGCTTGATTTTGTAGATTGTATGTACTAATAGAGTAGGTTAACGGTCTGGATAATGCTTATTTAAAATCTCTCTAAATTAGCATTTTGAGCGACTAACGGCCTCAAATTTAGTTCGTAAAATAGTTTATTTTCGTAGTGTTGTACCGCCAAATGGATTCTTTTGAAAGCGCCAATTGGTAAAGGTAAATTGATAATAATAATAGCTCGAATTATAATTATATGTTAATGTCAAGAAAGTTTACGAAAGGGATTGTATTAGCGTTGTCCTTTCTTGCTTTGAGTCTGAGTTTCTCTGCATTTGCACAAGATGGTTCAGCCATCCCGGATGATGAGGAAATAATTAGCCAAGGGCGCACACTCTACAATAACAATTGCGCGGTTTGCCACGGCATTCAGCGCCAGTTGGTGGGGCCAGCCCTAAAAGGTGTGCATGAAAGACGAAGCATTGAATGGCTCCAGGCATTCATTAAAAATTCACAGCGTGTTATCCAAAGTGGAGACGCTTATGCTGTTGAGCTTTACAACCAATACAACAAGACGGAAATGCCCGCCTTTGATTTTAGCAATGACGAAGTACTTTCTATTTTAGCTTACATCAAAGACGAATCAAGTAAAGAGCCCGAAGCCACTGCCGCCGCAGCACCAGCAGATGGACAGCCTGCTCAGACAGATGCGTCATCTGGCATTTCGTCAGGTTATATTACCATCATCCTCATCGCTTTGTTGGTAGTTTTATTGCTTATACTTATCGTATTGGCAGTGCTCATTGCGGTGCTCACTAAGTACATGCGGCAAAAAACAGATCTTGATGAAACGGATAAAGAAATAATTGAACAAAGATTCGATTTTGGTAAATTAGTTCAAAGCAAGGGTTTTGTTTTTTTTGCGAGTCTATTATTTACAGCCATTGTTCTCAAGACCGTTATCGATGGATTATTTTCTATTGGAATACAAGAAGGATATGCACCTACTCAGCCTATTGCTTTTTCACACAAGCTGCATGCTGGACAATATGAAATAGAGTGTAATTATTGCCATACGGGGGTATTAAAAGGTAAATCAGCCAGTATTCCTTCAGCAAATATTTGTATGAACTGCCACAGTGCCATTGTCAAAGTTGGAGACAGTGATCAGCCATCGACGGAAATTCAAAAAATATATGATGCTATTGAAAATGATCAGCCTATAGAATGGATAAGAGTACATAACCTGCCTGATCTTTCATATTTTAACCATGCGCAGCACGTTGCAGTGGGTGGCGTAGAATGTGAGACTTGCCACGGGCCTATTCAGGAAATGGAAGTTGTAAGGCAACATAGCAACTTAACCATGGGCTGGTGTATTGATTGCCACCGTCAGACAGAAGTAAATACTAAAGGAAATGAGTATTACGATAGACTGGTAGAACTCCATGATGCCAAAGGGAAAGGGCCCATGAGGGTTGCTGATAATGGCGGACTTGAATGCGCTAAGTGTCATTATTGATATAAATCTGTTTTAAGACAAATCAACTGCTTGTAATTAGCATGAAGAATACTGAAAAGCAATATTGGAAAGGCACGGAAGAACTAACGAACGATCCGGACTTTGTAAAACATAGTGAAAAGGAATTTTCCGAATATTTGCCCATAAACGAAAATCGAAATCCAGGTAGTACCAATTCTAACGGAGGTACTTCACGCCGCGATTTCTTAAAAATGATGGGCTTTAGCATCAGTGCAGCTTCACTTGCTGCATGTGAAGCGCCAATAAGAAAGGCTATACCCTATTTGCATAAGCCAGTTGATGTAGATCCAGGCATTCCCAATTTCTATGCTTCAACCTATACAAATGGTGGAAATTATTGTAGCATTGTTGTAAAAACACGCGAAGGCCGTCCGATAAAAATAGAAGGAAATAAACTATCTAAAGTTTCTGGTGGCGCAACAAGTGCTCAGGTTGAAGCTTCTGTTCTCAGCTTATATGATACAGCTCGATTGAGAGGCCCTCAGAAGGATGGGAAAGACACAGAATGGAATATTATTGACCAGCAGATTATAGAACAATTATCTAGTATATCAGCTTCAGGAGGAAAAATTCGTATTGTATCAAAATCAATTTTAAGCCCTACTACACGGGGTGTAATGGCTAATTTTGCTTTAAAATTCCCTGGTACTGAAGTTGTGATGTACGATCCGATATCATCATATGCTGCAGTTTCGGCACATAAGCAAAATTTTGGTGTCGAGGGACTTCCAACCTATCATTTTGACAAGGCCAAAACCATTGTAAGTTTTGCTTGTGATTTTCTAGGTACATGGATCAATCCGATTCAACACAGTGCCGATTTTGGAAAAACACGTAAGCTTGGTCCTGGCAAAAAAGAAATGTCAAGACTCTACCAATTTGAAGCCACACTATCGCTTACCGGCGCCAATGCAGATTACCGTACACCACTTCGCCCATCTGCGGAAGGTCTGGCCGTAGCCCATTTATATAATCTCATTGCTTCGAAGCGTGGTGGAAGCCAAGTTCAAACACCTAAAATAAATGATGAAGCTATAGCTGCTAAATTAAGCATGGCTGCTGAAGATTTATTGAAAAGCAGTGGCAGCGGCATTGTAGTTTCAGGAAGCAATGATGTTCATGTCCAAATGCTAATCAACGGTATAAATTCATTGCTTGGAAATTATGGCCAAACCATTGACTTAAATAAGCTGAGCTATTTCCGTCAGGGAAATGATGAACAAATGCTTGCCTTAATCGATGATTTGAGTAGTGGTAGCGTTGATGCTGTAATTTTCTATAACAGTAATCCTGTTTACGATCATCCTATGGGCGCTACTTTAAGTGAAGCTATCAAAAAAGCTAAACTTTCTGTATCCACTTCAGACGTAAAAGATGAAACTGCCAGCTTTTGTACAATCATTGCACCAGATCATCACTACCTTGAATCATGGAATGACAGTATGCCAGTGGAAGGACATTACAGCCTGACACAGCCGGTTATTTCTCCTTTATTTAATACGCGCCAAGCTCAAGATTCATTTTTACGTTGGTCAAGTGCCGATATAGAATATTATGAGTTTTTAAATACACGTTGGAAAAATGATCTTTTTACCAACCAAAGTGAAGTCACAGATTTTGAGCTTTTCTGGGATAAATGTTTACACGATGGCGTTTATGAAGAAACTGTAGCTTCTTCAGAAGCAGCTTCCTTAGCGCTTGAAACTGGAAATATTGCCTCAGCGATTAGCAGTAGATATAAACTTGATAATACTGGAACAGAGCTCGTAATTTATCAAAAAATAGGACTTGGTGATGGGAGCCAGGCAAATAATCCCTGGCTTCAGGAATTACCCGATCCGATATCAAAAGCTTGCTGGGACAATTATGTAACGGTAAGTCAGAAATGGGCCAATGAGCAAGGCCTAAGAATGGTTGAAAGTAATACTTATAAAATAGAGCTTACAATAGGAGGAAATACCATAGCATTGCCTGCACTTGTACAGCCCGGACAGGCAGATGGTACAATAGGTTTGGCATTGGGTTATGGTAGAACTATGGCAGGAAATGTTGGAAATGGTGTTGGTGTTAATGCCTTTCCGTTCCTGAGAAATTCAGGAGGTTACCTATTGAATTTCGTAGTAGAAGGTGTGAGTATAAGTGCTACCAAGCAGTCATATAAAATTGCACAAACACAAACACATCATACTTTTATGAATCGCAGCTATGTGATTCAGGAGTCAGTTTTATCTGAGTATCAAAAAGATCCAATGGCAGGTCGTCATGTCCCGCATATTGCTGCATCTGCCGCACTTACAAAAAAACTCGGTGGTACAGGCAGTTCGCTAAAACCAAGCGCCATATCATTGTGGAAGGGTCATGAATATGCCAATCACCATTGGGCCATGGCCGTAGACCTAAACTCTTGTACAGGTTGTGGTGCTTGTGTGGTATCATGTCAGGCAGAAAACAACATTCCAGTTGTGGGTCGCGAAGAAGTCCTTAATCGTCGCGAAATGCATTGGTTACGAATAGATCGATACTACAGCTCTGTTGAAACCGCATCTAATAATAAAGAACTTGAAATTGCCTCAGATAATCCTGAGGTGGTATTTCAGCCTATGCTTTGTCAGCAATGCAATAATGCACCTTGCGAGACAGTATGTCCCGTTGCTGCCACTACCCATAGCTCTGAAGGTTTAAATCAAATGACTTATAACAGATGTATTGGTACAAGATATTGTGCCAATAACTGTCCTTATAAAGTACGTCGATTCAATTGGTTTAAATACCACGATAATAATAAATTCGACACCAATAGCTCAATGAATAATGATTTGGGTAAAATGGTGCTTAATCCCGATGTAACGGTACGTTCCAGAGGGGTTATGGAGAAATGTACTTTCTGTGTACAACGTATTCAATTGGGTAAACTTGAGGCAAAGAAAGAAGGGCGCCGTCCTGATGATAGCGATATCACTACAGCCTGTGCAAGCTCTTGTCCATCAGAAGCCATAGTATTTGGCGATTTGAAAAATGAAAATAGCAGGGTAGCCAAATTACTACGCTTTGAAGATAAAGGTGATACCCAAGAAGTAAATGAAGAAAGGGCTTACCATGTTCTCGAAGAGATCAACGTAAGACCAAACATTTGGTATTTTACCAAGATTAGAAATAAAGAAGAACAAAACGCATAAATCTACACGGATTCATGGAAGTAATTTCATCAGTTAGAACACCACTCGTTACAGGAGGTAAAACTGTATCCGATGTTACGGAAGACATTTGCATCAGGATAGAGGCAAAACCACCGAAGACCTGGTTATTGGCAATGGCCGTTTCACTTACTGTTTTATTATTGGGCACCTATGCCATAGCCATTACTTTATGGGAAGGAATAGGTGCCTGGGGTTTGAATAAAACCGTAGGATGGGCCTGGGACATTACCAACTTTGTTTGGTGGGTGGGTATTGGTCACGCCGGGACATTGATATCGGCCATATTATTACTCTTTAGACAAAAATGGCGCATGTCCATCAACCGGTCAGCAGAAGCAATGACTATTTTTGCGGTTATTTGTGCTGCACTCTTTCCAGGAATTCACATGGGAAGACTTTGGTTGGGTTTTTATTGGGCTTTACCGCTGCCAAATACATTTGGATCTCTTTGGGTAAATTTTAATTCACCATTGCTTTGGGATGTATTTGCCATATCAACTTACTTCACTGTTTCGCTTGTATTTTGGTACATCGGCTTGATTCCGGATTTTGCAACGATAAGAGATAGAGCAACCAATAAAATCAGCAAGCTAATATATGGATCGCTGAGTTTTGGTTGGACTGGTGGTGCAAAAGCCTGGTCGAGGTATGAAACAGTATCACTTATTTTAGCAGGCCTAGCCACGCCCCTTGTACTTTCAGTTCATACTATTGTATCTTTTGACTTTGCCACTTCGGTTATACCTGGCTGGCATACTACTATATTTCCTCCATATTTTGTTGCTGGAGCCATATTCTCAGGTTTCGCAATGGTACTTACCTTAATGCTCATTACACGCAAAGTTTACAAACTCGAAGATTATATCACAATTCAGCATATAGAAATGATGAATATAATCATAATCGTAACGGGATCTATTGTGGGTGTGGCCTATTTGACTGAGTTATTTATGGCGTGGTATTCTGGTGTTCCTGCTGAGCAATACGCCTTTTACAACCGGGCACTCGGCCCTTATGCATGGGCATATTGGATCATGATGACATGTAATGTGATATCACCTCAGTTGTTTTGGATTAAGAAAATTAGAACCAATTTGATAGCTACTTTTGTACTTTCGATAGTAGTAAACATTGGTATGTGGTTCGAGCGATTTGTGATAATTGTAACGTCATTACACAGAGATTTTCTTCCCTCTAGTTGGGCGATGTTCTATCCATCAATTTACGATGTAGGTATTTATTTATTCACTTTTGGATTCTTCTTTACCTGTTTCTTCTTATTTGCTAAGTTCTTTCCCGTAGTAAACATGGCAGAAATGAAAAGTATCATCAGGAGTGAGTCTTCAACAAACAAAGCTTTGAAATAATATGGAAGCCGGAAAAAATTATCTGCTAGGTGTATATAGTGATGAGCAAAAGCTTTTAAAAGCTATACCCGTCATCAGAACCGCTGGCGTAAAAATTGAAGAAGTATATTCGCCATTTCCAGTACATGGTATTGACGATGTTCTAGGATACAAACGATCAAAATTGCCTATAGCAGCTTTCTTCTTTGGCCTGTTGGGCACCTCCCTTGCATTGCTTATGCAATTCTGGATGATGGGCATAGATTGGCCAATGAATATTGGTGGTAAAAACTATGCTTCTTTGCCTACTTTGATTCCTGTAACTTTTGAGTTAACAGTTCTTTTGAGTGCTTTAGGAATGGTGGGTGTGTTTTTTGTCATTAGTGATTTAAAACCTTATTCACAACCTAAAATATTTGATTTGAGAATAACAGATGATAAGCACGTGGTTGCTATCGACCTTGCTGTTAACTCAATAAATGTCGAAGAAATAAGCCAATTGCTTCAGGATAATGGAGCAGATGAAATAAATAAGAAATCATTTGAAGATTAATGCAAAGACCAATGTTGGTACGGAGTTCAATTATAGTTAAAATGTGTTTGCTGGCAGGAGTTCTTTTTTCCTGTCGTGCTAAAGACGATTTTCCAGGCCTCGAGTATGCGCCTAATATGTATCATTCTGTTCCTTACGAAGGGTTAACCCAAATTACCGATGAAGATGAAGGTCAGTGGTTAAGCAATAGGGAGGATGGTAAAGGAGAATTTTTTAATTCAAACCCAAACAACAAGCATCGTATGAATATGCGTGAGCCTGTACCAGGAACTGTAAAACGTACGGGGAATGGTTATCTGCCTTATCGCATACATAAAGATAGCCTTGACTACGCTGGTTTGGTATTGAAAAATCCAATTGAAAAAGCGGATGAAGTAATTGCTGATGGCAAAGAATTATATACTGTTTTTTGTAAATCGTGCCATGGCGATCAAGGAAAAGGAGATGGCAAGGTCGGTACAGTGATTATGGGAGTTCCAGCTTATAATGTTGGAAGAGTAAAGGATGTACCCGAAGGTCATATTTTCCATGTTATTACGCATGGAAAAGGCCGTATGTGGCCTCATGGATCACAAATCAGTATTGAAGATCGTTGGAAAATTGTACATTATGTACAGGAATTACAAGCCTTAGATTAGGTCTTAGGTTGTTTTTCAGGCGTTCATAATTAATGTGCCTTCAAATAAAGAAATGATATAGTATTGATAATGTAATTTGACATGTCAGAAGATAAATATACTTATAGTCCGCAAGCCAATAAGCGCCTTTTCATAATCATGGCAGTTGGCATCGTTCTTACCATAATTGGTATTTTTACAACCGGCGATCACGCTGCTGATGATGGCTCAGGTCATTCGTTTCATTGGATACACAGATTGTACGCCAACCTCTGGCTCAACAATGTATATGTAACCGGAATTGCACTTATTGGCGTTTTCTTTTTGGCCATACAATATGCTGCCATGGCTGGTTGGTCTGCTTATATCAAGCGAATTCCGGAAGCTTTTGGTTATTGGTTACCAATAGCTGGTGTGCTCACTTTGGTATTATTCTTCATAACTAACTTCACTGCACCGGATCATTTTCATATTTTCCATTGGCTCGACAGCTCTTTATATGATGTTGATGGCGATCACTACGACTTTATCATTGCAGGTAAACAAGGCTATCTTAACACAGGATTTTTTCTGGCTAGAATGATCGCTTACTTTGTTTTATGGTCTTATATGTTTTTTGTTATACGAAAGCATTCGTTGGCTGAAGATAAAATAGGGGGAGATGCACATTGGTTTAAAATGCGTGTAGCGTCTACTGTTTTTATAATAATATTTGCTGTAACCTCATCAACTTCTGCTTGGGACTGGGTTCTGTCTATTGACACACATTGGTTTAGCACCATGTTTGGCTGGTATATGTTTTCAAGTTGGTTTGTAGCAGGTTTGGCGGCCATTACGCTTACCGTAATATTACTGCATGAGCAAGGATATCTTCAGCAACTCAATTCGAGCCATTTGCACGACTTAGGCAAATTTGTTTTTGCGTTTAGTGTATTTTGGGCATACATATGGTTTTCACAGTTTATGCTAATATACTATGCCAACATACCCGAAGAAACTGTTTACTTTGTCGAAAGACTGAAAAGTGGTGTATACAGCCCATGGTTCTATGCCAATTTGTTCATTAATTTCATCTTCCCATTCCTATTCTTAATGACAAGAGATGCCAAGCGCCATACCATCTTTTTGAAGATTGTATGCGTGGTGCTCATTTTTGGGCATTGGCTTGATTTCTTTATGATGATCATGCCTGGAACAGTTGGTGAAAATGGCGGTATTGGTTTTATGGAAATTGGAACAGCTATGATCTTTGGTTCAGCTTTTGTTTTAGTGCTGATCCGCTCTCTGGCCAAAGCTCCATTGGTAGCGAGAAACCATCCAATGCTGGATGAAAGCTTGCACCACCACATTTAGAAAAATAAATAGAGAAATTGCTAACCATTTAGTCAAACAGTCGATTTAGTTGGCAATAGATAATTGAGTAGTTTTAAGTTATAATTTTTACAATTAAAATCGTTTATCTCATAAGTAAATTATAAACGCTATAATTGTAAAATTAGACTAGACTTAAATGATTGAAATACAATTAGTTAAAATTGTATAAAAGTTTGTATCAATCATAAGATTTATAAAACAATTAAATTTAAAGCTTAGTTAAAGCTAAAACTAATTGAGAGAAACCTGTTTTAATTAGCAAAAAATAGATATGATTCAGATTTCATTGCTTTTGGGCGTAGTACTTATTCTTGCCATTGTATTATTGATCTACCGTTTACATACTTTGGTATCGGTAATCAAAGGTTCGGATAAGAAACAAGTAACAGGTAGCAATAAGGTTAATGCCATATTGATGATGGCCTTTCTAATCCTTGGCTTAGGCTTTACCACTTGGTATTCTATTGCTGCCTTCGATGATTATAACCCTCCGGTTGCTTCAGAACACGGACTTATTACTGACAGATTATTTTGGGTAACTATGCTTATAACAGGCATAGTTTTTATTATTACTCAAGTACTTCTGTTTTACTTTTCTTACAAATATCAGCACAAACCAAAAGCAAAAGCGCTGTTTTATGCTGACAATAATAAGTTAGAAATAATATGGACTTTGGTTCCTGCTGTTGTTCTCACCTTTTTGGTGTTGTATGGTCTGAAAGTATGGAATGATATTACCAAACCTGCTCCAGAAAATGCAGAGATCGTCGAGATTATGGGTTATCAATTTGCCTGGAAGGTACGCTATCCAGGCAAAGACAAGCAGTTGGGCGATTATGATTATCGCTTGATCGACGCTGAAAATGCTTTCGGTACTGATTTTCGTGATAAATCTGCATTTGATGATTTTTCACCTCGACAAATGGTATTGCCTAAAGGTCGCCCGGTAGAGTTAAAAATACGTGCTCGTGATGTATTGCACAGCGTATTTGCACCTCACTTTCGACTCAAAATGGATGCAGTACCAGGTATGCCGACGAGGTTCTGGTTTGTACCGACAAAAACAACTGCTGAAATGAGGGCTGAATTGGGAAATGATGATTTTAACTATGAAATAGCATGTACTGAGATTTGTGGCAGAGGTCACTTCTCAATGCGCATGTTGGTGGAGGTATTAGAACCCGAAGAGTATGACAGATGGTTTGCAGAGCAAGAACCTTGGCTAGCAAAAAATCCAGAATACTTAAGTAAGGTACCTGATGATCTCAAAGAACTGGCTTTGGTGAAAGGTCAGGTTAAAGAAATACAAGATTAATTGTTGAACTGAAATACTAATATTAAAGAAATACAATGGCAAGTACTGCAGCAATACAAGAAACTCACGACCATGATCATGAGCATTCAGGTAATTTCTTTACAAAATATATTTTCTCTACAGATCACAAAACTATAGCTAAACAATACTTGATATCAGGTATTTTCTGGGCGTTGATCGGTGGTTTTCTTTCCATTATTTTTAGACTTCAGTTAGGTTTTCCTGATATGGATCTAGAATGGTTGAGGCCTTTATTGGGGAAATGGATTACCCAGAACGGAAAACTAGATGCTGAATTTTATCTTGCATTAGTTACGATGCATGGTACCATTATGGTATTCTTTGTGCTAACTGCCGGACTAAGCGGAACCTTTAGCAATTTCCTAATTCCATTGCAAATTGGCGCAAGAGACATGGCCTCAGGATTTATGAACATGCTATCGTATTGGTTCTTTTTCCTTTCTAGTGTAGTAATGTTCATTTCATTGTTTATAGAAACAGGGCCAGCATCAGGTGGCTGGGTTGTGTATCCACCATTAAGTGCACTGCCACAAGCTATGTCGGGCTCAGGTCTCGGTATGACTATGTGGTTGGTTGCTATGGTATTCTTTATTGTTTCTACCTTATTAGGTGGTATCAACTACATCACTACTATCATTAATATGCGTACCAAAGGGATGACATTTTCAAAAATGCCACTCACCATTTGGGCCTTTTTCTTTACTGCAATAATTGGTCTACTCGCTTTTCCGGTATTATTTGCTGCGGCTTTGCTTCTGGTTTTTGACCGTAGTTTTGGTACTAGTTTCTATTTATCAGAAATTTTTATTGCGGGCGAAGCGCTTCCAAATATGGGTGGAAGTCCGATACTTTACCAACATCTATTTTGGTTTCTTGGACACCCTGAAGTATACATAGTACTTTTACCGGCTTTGGGAATAACCTCTGAGATTATAGCTACTAATTCCCGAAAACCAATATTTGGTTATAAAGCCATGATTATCTCCATGTTAGCCATTACCATACTATCATTTGTAGTTTGGGCACATCATATGTTTGTCAGTGGATTAAATCCATTCCTGGGGTCGGTATTTATGTTGCTTACATTGGTTATTGCAGTACCGTCTGCGGTGAAAGTATTCAATTATCTAACGACTCTTTGGAAAGGCAATATAATATTTACGCCCGGGATGTTATTCTCAATAGGGTTGGTTTCATTCTTTATTTCCGGAGGCCTTACTGGTATTTTTCTTGGAAATTCTGCCATAGATATACAATTGCATGATACCTACTTTGTGGTGGCACACTTTCACCTTGTAATGGGAAGTGCATCTTTCTTTGGGATGATGGCAGGGGTGTATCATTGGTTCCCAAAAATGTTTGGTAGAATGATGGATGCCAAGTTAGGTTACATTCACTTTTGGTTAACATTTGTGGGTGTCTATCTCGTATTCTTTCCAATGCATTATATCGGTATTGCAGGTTTCCCTAGAAGATACTATTCATTTACAAATTTCGATGCATTCAATATCTTCAGTGACTTAAATGCTTTTGTAAGTATAGCTGCTATAATCACTTTTGGAGCTCAGCTAATATTTATGTTTAATTTCTTCTATAGTATGTTCCGTGGTCGTAAAGCTACCCTTAATCCATGGAACTCGAATACATTGGAATGGACTACTCCAATTGAACCTGGGCATGGTAACTGGCCTGGTCCAATTCCAACAGTGTATCGCTGGCCTTATGATTATAGTAAACCAGGTGCTATTGAAGATTACATACCACAGCATATTCCTTTTTCTGCAACACCAGAATCGAATTTGCCACATGAAACAGAGCTAATACCTGAAGAGAAGGAAATTGATAAAATTCCGGTTGATGATAATTTCCATTGACAATTAGCAAATGTTCGCAAGAATAAGTCTGATTACTGTTTTTGCCATATACTTTCTCATATTGGTAGGTGGGATTGTCAGAAGCACAGGGTCAGGCATGGGTTGTCCGGATTGGCCAAAATGCTTTGGTAGCTATATTCCACCAACTAATGTTGATCAATTGCCGGAGAACTATAAAGAGGTTTACGCATCTAAGCGAGAGCGTAAAAATATTCGGTTCGCCGGTCTGCTTCAAACTATAGGTATGGAAGCAACAGCTGATAAAATATTGAATGATGAATCGATTCTTGAAGAGGCTGATTTCAATGTTTTCAAAACGTGGACTGAATACATAAATCGACTTATAGGGGCAATTATAGGTCTTTTGATTTTGATAACAGCGATTGTTTCGTTGCAATATAGAAAGTCAGATCCGGTGTTAACCATATTATCATGGATAGCATTGGTTTTGTTACTTATACAGGCATGGTTAGGATCAGTAGTAGTATCTACTAATTTATTGCCGTGGCTTATTACAGTGCATATGGTTTTGGCATTGGTAATTGTACTTCTTTTGATTTACGTACATTACCGAAGTAAAATAGGAGGCTTGAAAGGCATAGTATTGAAAGACAAAAGTTCATTAAAAATGATAAGTATTTTTTGTATTGTTTTATTATTGGTTCAGGTTATACTCGGAACCCAGGTTCGGGAATCTGTCGATAATATAGCAGCACAAATGAATGGATTAGAAAGAATGAGCTGGGTAAATCAATTAGGTATCTCGTTTATGATACACCGTTCTTTTTCAATACTTCTTTTGATAGTGCATGCTTTGTTAATAAAGAAAATTTATGATGCCACGGTTTATCGTCATCCACTTAGGAATGTAGCAATTGTGATAGGAATCGTGATATCCCTAGAAATAGTATCAGGAATTATTATGGCTTATTTTGGGATACCTGCTTTCTTGCAGCCTTTACATTTATTGTTTGGGACATTGCTTGTAGGTTTGGTGTATTATGGTCTGCTCATTATTCAGAGAGCAAATACTGTACAAATGACTTAAACAAATAATGATTTATACTAGCGCAAATATAAGTTTTACATCCAGAATTGTCGAGAGGTTAAAGCTCTACGGCGAACTCGTAAAGCTCCGTCTAACTTCTCTGGTTGCTTTTTCTTCTGCATTTGGTTATATACTGGGTGCCAGAGAAACCTTTAACTGGCAGGTTTTTTTGTTTTTGTGCGTTGGTGGCATGCTAGTTTCCGGAGCGGCCATTACATTCAACCAGATTTTTGAGACTGCTTATGACAAAGTCATGAAGCGTACACAAAACCGGCCTTTGCCTACCGGGAGAATAACTGCATATGAAGCCTATGTTTTTGCTTTTGTAAGTGGCGTTTCCGGATTAATTTTACTTTTAATATTTACCAATGTACTCACGGTAATACTGGCTTTAGTTTCCGCTATTTTATATAGCCTTGTATATACCCCATTGAAAAGAGTAGGGCCTATCGCAGTATTTGTTGGTGCGATTCCTGGAGCATTGCCACCATTGTTAGGGTGGACTGCCGCAACCGGCGCCATCAGCTTAGAAGCACTCATTATATTTGGAATTCAATTTATATGGCAATTTCCTCATTTTTGGGCGATTGCCTGGGTGGCAGACGAAGATTACAAAAGGGCGGGTTTCAAACTCCTACCAGGTGATGGCAAAAAGGATATGAATACTGCTATCAACATCATGATCTATACGTTGTTTCTAATTCCACTAGGGCTATTACCAGCGAAATTTGGGATTAGTGGTTTGAACTCAGCTATTGTTGCAACCATTTGTGGGGTTTTGTTTCTGGCTCAAACCTTTAATCTTATGAAGGATTACAGTCGTACCTCAGCATTGAAAATAATGTATGGATCATTTTTGTATTTGCCGATTGTTCAAATAGCTTATTTGATTGATAAAATTTAAAGGAGGAAGAAGATGGAAGAGCGGGCAGAAATGAATCAAGTGAATAATAACTTATCTATGCATCCGGGCAAATTTGCCCTTTGGTTGTTTATAGTAACTGTAGTTATGATTTTTGCGGCACTTACCAGCGCATATATAGTAAAGCAATCAGAAGGTAATTGGCTGGAATTTTCACTTCCTTCGGCTTTTGTGCTCAATACTGTTATAATATTGTTGAGCAGTGTAAGCATGCAATGGGCTTATTTAAATGCCAAAAAAGATCAATTAGATGGTCTAAAAATTATGTTAGGCATCACATTGGTGCTTGGAGTGTTTTTTTTAGTAGGACAGTTTACCTCCTGGAACCAGCTTGTTGACTCCAATGTGTATTTCGTGGGTAATCCTGCGGGGTCGTTTGTGTATGTACTTACAGGATTGCATGGTCTACACCTGGTTAGTGCTATAATTTTTCTTTTGGTAGTATTTGTAAACGCCCTCAACTTGAAAATCCATTCTAAGGCACTTGTAAGTATTGAAATGTGTGCAACATATTGGCACTTTTTAGGTGGACTTTGGATATATCTTTATGTATTTTTATTGTTTAATCAATGATAAACCAATTATTTTTAACCATATAAAACATGGCAAATTCAGCTACTGCAACTACAGAGATTCCCAATAAGCACTTATGGAGTGGGGGTGTTTCTCCACTCAAGGTAAGTTATGGCAAACTGATGATGTGGTTTTTTCTACTTTCAGATGCCTTTTCTTTTTCAGGCTTACTCATAACTTACGGAATGCTCAGGTATTCATACCAAGCTTATGAAGGTAAAGCTGCCGAATTCGTATCATCTCAAGATTACTGGCCTATCCCTGAAAAGGTATTTGAAGCAGTTCCTTTTTTACATGGCGTTAGTTTACCACTGGTTTTCGTAGCCATTATGACATTTATTCTCATTTTGAGTAGTGTTACAATGGTTTTGGCAGTGGAAGCAGGTCACCGCATGGATCGTAAAGGAGTAATGAAATGGATGCTTTGGACATTGGTGGGTGGTATTACTTTCCTTGCCTGCCAAGCCTGGGAATGGAGCCACTTTATCCATGGTACCGATGTTGGGATACTCCTCGAAGATGGCACCCGTTTCTTCGGAGCCAATCTTACCATGAATGAATATGGGCCTCCATTATTCGCTTCATTGTTTTTCTTTATTACTGGCTTTCATGGAATGCATGTATTCAGTGGGGTAGCCCTAAACTTTATGGTTTTTTACCAGGCAGCTACGGGTGTGTATGAGCGACGTGGACATTATGAAATGGTAGAAAAAGTTGGACTTTACTGGCACTTTGTTGACCTTGTATGGGTATTTGTATTTACATTCTTTTATCTTATTTAATATTTAAAATTTGTTGACATGGCTTTAGAAGAAAACAGTTCAGTAATAGCCCAGCCGGCCGATAAAAATAAAATCAAGAAACTTTGGATTATCGCTGGTTACCTCGCAATTATCACGGCTATAGAATTTCTATTTGCTTTAGTACTCCCTAGAGGAATGTTGCTTTATGCCATATTTATAGGACTTACATTGGTTAAGGCTTTTTATATAGTTGCTGAGTTTATGCACCTTAAGTACGAAGTTAAATCACTAATGTGGTCAATAGTATTGCCTATAATCTTCGTTATATGGCTTGTGGCAGCGTTGATCTATGAAGGTGGTGCAATTTTCGAAGTTAGGTAGCAATACTACATTTTCTTTAAAACACTCAAATCCCTGGATTTTTTCAGGGATTTTTATTTACGTTCAACACTAAAGATATGCTGCGCAAGGTTATTTTTTTGATTGCCATATTAGCCATACCGGCAGCAATATTTGTGTTTCTTAAAATCTTTGGCAATAATCAGTTTGAAGTGCCAATGTATTACCAAGATGAAGGATTTAATCAATCGGAATGTGAAGATATTGTTACACCCTATTCAATCAATGGTAGACTTAGAGAAGTTGGTGCTCTTGAAATCTTTGAGGGCGCTGATGTCTTGCATGTATTTGTATTTATTGGGTATAAAGAGGATGCTCAACAACAAGATGAAAAACTTTACAACCTATTGCGTATAAGTGATGCATTGGGCGAAAAGCTGCAATCATTGGTCATTGCATATTCTGAAACAGATTCTGTCAACAATTTGGATAAATTTATTGTTAATGGAGCAAATGATGAATTCTTAAAAATACATCACACTGATAAAAAGGCTGATTTTAATTGCGCTTTTTTATTGCAAGAAGGTCTCAAATTGGTGGAGGAGAAAACTGAAAATATATGGAATCTTATGGTTCTAACAGACGCATCGGGGATTATTAGAGGATATTACAATGCCTTAAGTCGTGAGGATACTGACAGACTTATTGTTGAATCGAAGATATTGGTAAAAATGAATTAGTACAATCAACAAATGGAAATAGCAGAAGAAAAAAATAATGGCATATATTCTAAGTTTATCATAGGACTTTCTGTACTTATTCCTGTGGTGGTTGCTTTTTTAATTTATATGCCATTTAGGTTAGAAACTAACGCTGGTTGGATATTTAAACTGCCGCATGTAAATGCTATCATCAATACTATAACTGCTATATTACTTGTGGCAGGGTTGGTTTTTATTAAAAATAAGCGTCCTGATTTGCATAAAAAGGCTATGACAATGGCATTTATTTTAGGTTCATTGTTTCTTGTCTTTTATGTGATTTACCATTCTGCGGCTGAGTCTACGCCTTTCGGTGGTGAAGGAAACATTAGAATGGTCTATTTTTCCTTACTTATTTCACACATTATCCTAGCTGCCATAGTTGTTCCTTTTGTATTATTTGCATTTTATTTCGCACTTACTGGCAAGTTTAAGCAGCATGTTCGCGTTGTTAAATATACATTGCCAATTTGGTTGTATGTCTCAGTTTCTGGTGTAATTGTATACCTTATGATTCGTCCATATTATCAATTCTGAAAATACTAGACCCATGAAAATCATTAAGAAATATTTTCCTTTTTTGATATTGAGTGTTGCGCTGTTGATAATGCCTCAACTTGCCGAAGCACAGTGCGCCATGTGCAGAGCTGCTGTTGAAAATAATGTAAGCAATGGGGATGTAGGCATAGCTGCTAAACTCAATGCAGGCATTATCTATCTTTTTGCAGCCCCATATTTAGCGTTTATTGTTATAGCCATATTTTGGTATAGAAACAGCCGTGAAAACCGTAGAAAAGCGATGTTGGCTGCCTCTATACGGAACAGAATTCAGAGAATTTAAGCCTCCACTCCACACCTCGCGCGCTTTTGTAAAGCGTGCGATCAAAGTTTTCGTCCTAGCACGCTTTGGCTATACCAAGGAATTATACTTCATTTGGCTAAAATCCACCCAATACAACATAGAACGCTCTCCAATCTTGGAGTGGGCTAAAGCCACACCTCTAGTGATATATCCAAGCCTTAAGCCGCACGCTATTGATAAATTCCCGCCTCAAGTGTGACTCATACACATAACATTTTCATTTTTTGTGATTTATAAGTAGATTGCATCAAAAACACATATATCATTATGGATAAGCAACAAAACCCAATAATTGCTGCCAATTCTTCATCAAATTCGTTGAATAGAAGGCAGTTTGTAAAACAATCAGGAATGGGCTTGGCCACTGCCGCCGTGGCGATGCATTGGCCAAATATTATTAGCGCCAAAGCCAAGCCTGATGCCCCCATTAAAATTGGCGTGATAGGTTGTGGTGGTAGAGGTACCGGTGCAGCGCTAGATGCGCTTAATGCCGCCACTCAAATTATTTACCCAGAACTTGGCTACCATACAGAAAATGCGGCGGAAGGTGCCAGAGTTAATGCCAAAAATGTACAAGTTATTGCTTTAGCAGATTTGTTTCCAGATAGGTTGCAAGTATGTAAAGCACAGCTCAGTAAAGTGGGCATGGAAGTAAAGCAAGATTTGTGCTTTTCGGGTTTTGATGCCTATAAAAAATTGCTGGAAATTCCGGAAATAAACTACGTTATTCTTGCGGAGCCGCCTCATTTTAGGCCAATGCATTTAAGAGCAGCGATCGAGGCTGGTAAAAATGTATTTATGGAAAAGCCCGCGGCTGTAGATGCTGCTGGGGTTAGGTCTATTATTGAATCGGGAGAAATGGCGCGCAAGCAGGGATTGGCCATAGGTGCCGGTACACAGCGGCGCTATGACAACTCGATGCAAGAAAATGTAAAGAGAATTCAAGATGGCGCTATTGGTGACATAAGATCGGCTGTAGCGCGTTGGATGGGTGGGGAGATTTGGGTGGTAGAGCCCAAACCTGAATGGTCGCCAATGGAGGCCCAACTCAGAAATTGGAATTATTACACCTGGCTATCTGGAGATTTAATTGCCGAGCAATTTGTGCATTCGTTAGACTTGGTGAATTGGGTGCTGCAATCAACGCCCCTCAAAGCCGTAGGACTGGGCGGTAGGCAGGTACGCACAGATCCTGAAAAATATGGAAATGTTTATGATCATTTCTCGGTGCAATACGAATATCCCAATGATATCACTGTATTTGCTCTCGCCAGGCAAATCAACGGCGGAACCAATTTTGTTGATGACTCTATTATTGGTGCTGACGGACGTGGCGATTTTTCTTACCGTACGATGGGCTATACTTCCAAATCAGGATCCTGGAGATTTAGAGGAGAAAGAAATAATCCATATCAAGCGGAGCACGAAGCACTTATTGAAAGTATCAGAACCAGCAATCCAATAAATGAAGCCAAACAAATTGCTGAGTCTACACTCACCGCCATTATGGGCAGAGAGGCATGCTACAGTGGGCATGAAATTGATTGGGAAACCGCTATGAATTTAAAGACAGAACTTAAGCCTTTAGAATATAAGTTTGGTGATAACCCGGTAGATCCAGTGCCTATGCCAGGTAAATATAAGTTTGCTTAGACTGCTTAAGAACTTAGGCCCGCGAGGTTTGTTTTATTAAACGTTTTTATTTACCCAATTACTCCAACATTAATTTGTGTTCAAACCTCGCGGGTCTTAACTTAAGGACAATGTTGGATAAGTTGATTATTAAAGCATTATTCCCTGGGCGGGCGCTCATTGGCTTTGTCATCAATATTAAAAAGCTTGGCGGCATCCGAAAGCATCGTATCTACAATACCACTTTTCAAACTATTCCACCAATAGTTAAAGACAAATTTATCTTTTCGCCGGTCGAAGTTTATCTCCCCTTGTCTGTAATTACTTCCGTCATTTGTATTGTTTTTGCGCAAAGCAAGTTTTGCAGCTTGGGTAGTGATGAATGACTTAAATTTGCTGTCATCATTAAATAATTCAAATTGCATGTCTTCATATTCAAAGTCAATCTTCCCTTTTGAGGCATCTTCATTTCCTTCCATTTCTACTTTTATGCCCTTAACCTTGCCATCTGTTATTTTTGCAGGCAGCACCCCGGTTATCATTGTGTTAAGTACTTTGGCCTGAAAAGGCGCTACATCTGCATTTAAAGTGAAATAGTCATTTTCACTTTTTAAATCGAATATAAAATGTGCATCAATTTTAGCTTCACCCATTAGATTGGCCTGAGCATCTAAAGTAAAGTCTGAATTCCTGTCAAGCTTCTCCTTGATATTAGTAATATTATAGCCGGTGGCAAAAAGGTTTTCAAAACTAATAGTGCCCGATTGATCTGAAAATTCTGATTTCTCAAAATAGCGAATATTTGTGCCTGTGATTATGAGTGTATCTACATTTATTTTGGCTTCCATTTTTTGAAGCAAAGACGCAATGATTGGTTTATGCTCAAAGGGTGGTTCCGGAATGGTTTTATCTCGATAAACATCAATTTCTGCCGATTGTATTTCGATATTTGCCGCAGAGAAATGATTCTCATTAATCAATCTTTCATAATCGAAATGCACCAAACGCACTTTTTTAATGGCTACATTTATCCAGTCTGTTTCAAATTCATTAATTTCATTATATCGATCCTGTGGGTAAGGTGAGGTAATTACAAGCCCGGTAATTTCTAAAGTTGTAGCGTCGTCTGTTATGAAGTACTCATCAAAACTAACATCCATATTGATCAATTCGGATATTTCATCTTCTGAGATCTCAACAATTCTATCCTTAATTTTTTCTTTGAAAAATGTTATGTAGATCACGTAACTTATGATGCCGCTTAAGATCAATGCGGCAAGAACTTTAAATACAATTGAATATTTCAATATTTTGGGGGATTAAGGTGTGATGTTCAGTTACTCTAAACGTCTCCTCAATTTAAATGTTCTAAAGCTCAAATAATTGACCAATAATTGAATGCCAAATTTCAGTGCATTCTAACTATTGACTACCGATTTTTATTGATGATTTTTCTTTTTTGATTTCCTTCTCTGGCAGGAACACCGTAAAAGTACTCCCTTCACCATATACTGAATGCATCTCAATGCGTCCTTTTAATTTGAGGACAGCCTCTTTTAAAATATAGAGTCCCAAGCCTGAACCATGCGATTGATCAGATGCCCGATAAAACATATTGAAAATATTGGACTGGAATTCTTCTTGTATGCCAATGCCATTGTCAATAACCTTAATTTCATGTTCATTTCCGATTTTACGGTAGGTGACTCTTACAAATGCATCCGTTCTATTTTTATCTTGAAATTTCATAGCATTTGAAATTAAATTATTGAGTATAATACGCATCCTGATACTGTCTGTGTTTAATTCAACAGCCTCATTAATGTCTATGGTGGTGATGATCTTATTATGTGCATTTACATGAGATAGCTGCGCAAAAACCTCCTCAACCATTGATTTAAGATTTACTTTTTCAAGGCGAAGACCAAGCCGGGCATTTCTGGAATATTCTATCACATCCTTAATAAACCGTTCGAGTTTGGTCACACTACTTTGCATCATTTCTAGCAATTGAAGTTGGCTATCGCTTTGCATTTCATGTCTGCCTACGTTGATGAGTCCCAAGAGAGATTTTAAAGGTGCGCTGAGATCATGTGAGACGCTATAAACAAACTGGTCGAGCTCTTGATTACGTGAAGCCAATTCTTCATTGGCCAATTGAATTTCATAAGTTCTTTGCTTTACGACCAACTCCAAATACAACTGGCGCTTTTTATTGAATAAAACCGCCAATCGCCAAGTGCTCAGTACCAAAAGTAAAATAATAGCTGCTACGATAATTTTGAAGGCGAATGTTTCATAAAATGAACGCTCTACCTTGAAGGGCAAGGTGGTGACCTCGCTCCATTGGTATTGTCCCATTTTTCTGGCTTTTATTTCAAGTTCATAACTACCATATTTGAGTTTAGAAAAGGTAAGTAAATTGCTTTTGTCCGGATCAGACCATACTTTATTTATTGGCTTGAGTCTATAAGAATAGACTACATTTTGACCGGGATAAGTGGGTGATGCAACCGAAATTTTAATATATGATTGCGGAGGAATGATGATACTTGTATTGGTAGCGATGCTTTGTATTTCTTTGTCGACTTCCATGCTTAGAATATGCGGCGCGGGTGTTTGCAGCTTTTCGTTAAGTATGGTTTTGGAGAAAGCAGCACCTGCGGATGTCCCAATCCAAAGACTTGCAGAATCTTGGAACATAATGCCTCTAGTGTTAATTGTATTTGATGGCATACCCGAATGTTCATTGAAAAGTGCGTAGTCTTTAGTTAGGTAATTGTACCGAATCAAGCCATATGGGTTGGCAATCCAAAGCTCATTTGTACCGGGTTGTGCTTTTACAGAACGTACAAATAAATCGCTATAGGTTGATCCAAGATCAACTGCTTCAATACTGCCGTCTTGTTGCTTAAATAGGCCTTTAGGCGTAGCCAGCCAAATGGCTCCGTTTGCAAAAGCAATGTCTTCAATTTTGAATCCAGCTTCAGGAGAAATGTCTAGCGGCAAACTTATATTTTCAAATTTTTCCTTTCCTTCTTTCAGCACAAATAAATATTTATGGGGTATCCGATCAACACCCGTGATTGTCGCTAACAATTTTATCATATGTCAC